>CAZZJD010000104.1:0-6003 GCA_964654305.1 uncultured Chitinophagaceae bacterium | reverse complement strand
GAACTCACCAATGATTTTTATCTGAAAGTGTATGTGAGTTTTGACGACTGGAATCAGATTCCTAAAGATAAATTTGAATGGATTGAAGAGTATCATGCCGAGAATGAAAGAAAATATCTGGTGGGTGTGGTGCATGCGGAAGAGTTGTTGAAAAACGATTGGTGGAGAAAGAATGGTATTTCACTCATTCTTAAACCCGATCCCATTATTGAAGATGTAGAGATTCGTAAACTCAAAAAGAAAAGTCTGGAATTAGCCGGATTACAATTATAACAGATGCAGCATCCTGAGTTTGATAAAATAAGTGAAGCGTTAAAGAATTTGTCTGCGGCAGAAGGATTGTCGTACGTAGCACAACATTACGGAGCCGACAGTATCTTCTCTACCAGTTTTGGATTGGAAGATCAGGCCATCAGTCATCTCTTATTTTCTGCCGGTCTTTCTATAGATGTCTTTACGTTGGATACCGGTAGAATGTTTACGGAGACCTACAGTACTTGGAGACAGACAATAGAAAACTACAAGAAACCCATTCATTCCTTTTATCCCGAAGCGGCACCTTTGCAGGAATATGTAACAAAGAATGGCCCGAATGCCTTTTATGAATCGCAGGAATTGAGAAAAGGCTGTTGTTATATACGTAAAGTAGAGCCATTGCAACGCGCATTGAAAGGCAGAAAGATCTGGATCACCGGGTTAAGAGCTGAACAGAGCGCGAATAGGCAGGATATGCCGAAAGTGGAGTGGGATGAGGGGAATCAGATCATCAAATATCATCCTATACTCGACTGGAGTTGGGATCAGTTGAAAACTTTTATCCGCGACAACCAGGTGCCGTATAATGTTTTGCACGATAAGGGTTTTGTGAGTATCGGTTGTGCGCCCTGCACCCGCGCCATCCGGGAAGGGGAAGACTTTCGTGCAGGGCGATGGTGGTGGGAGGATAACAGCAAGAAGGAATGTGGTTTGCATACGAAGTAGGTTGTCTGTCTAGCCTTAGGCTAGACGCTTGTCGGGTTGTCATGATTTCGCATAGTTATATTTGATTTTTTATTCATGATATTTTGGGGCGAGGGCATGGCAGAACGCGCGGAGCGATCGGGTCTGACCGTCATGTTGAGCGTCAGCGAAACATCTCATGAATCGAAGACTACTCTATGAGGAGATCCTTCGCTTACGCACAGGATGACGGTTCATTACTTTCTTTGTAGCTATGACAAAGAAAGTAAGAATAAAAGCATGGAGAATTTAGCTTGTTGAATCTTTAAAAAGTATAATACTAGTTAAGAAAAATGCCGCATCTTTGCACCCTAAAATCTACTGAAAGTATAGAGTAATATTAAAGTTATGAGCGCATATCGGTTAGATTATCTACAACAATTAGAGGCGGAAAGCATCCATATCTTCCGCGAAGTGGCGGCTCAGTTCGAGCGTCCGGCTTTGCTTTTCAGCGGTGGTAAGGATTCGATTACCCTAGTACAGCTTGCGAGAAAAGCCTTTGCTCCGGGTAAGTTTCCTTTCCCTTTAGTACATATTGATACCGGACATAATTTCCCGGAAGCCCTGGAGTACCGCGACTGGCTGGCAAAAGAAGTAGGAGCAGAGCTGATTGTTCGTAAGGTAGAAGATACCATCAAGGCAAAAAATCTGACTGAACCCAAAGGGAAATTTGCAAGTCGTAACTGGCTGCAGACTTATACACTGTTAGATACCATTGAAGAATTCAAATTCGATGCTTGTATCGGCGGTGCCCGTCGCGATGAAGAAAAAGCACGAGCTAAAGAACGTATCTTCTCCGTTAGGAACGATTTCGGTGAATGGGACCCCAAATTGCAAAGACCTGAACTCTGGAATATTTATAATGGCCGCATACACAAAGGAGAGAATGTGCGCGTATTCCCGATCAGCAACTGGACAGAGCTCGATGTGTGGAACTATATCAAAACAGAAAATATTCCTTTGCCTTCTATCTACTTTGCCCATGAGAGAGAAGTGTTGATACATGAAGGTCAGCTGATCGCTTTGTCTGAATTTATCACCATAGAAGAGACAGATATAATTGTAAAAAAGAAAGTCCGTTATCGTACAGTTGGTGATATGACCTGTACAGCTGCCGTGGAAAGTGAAGCCAGTACACTCGATGAAGTGGTGAATGAAATCAAAGCAACGCGCATCAGTGAGCGCGGAGAAACAAGAATTGATGATCGCGTAACCGAAGCAGCGATGGAAGACAGGAAGAAGGGAGGATATTTTTAAGAGAATGAATTTAAAACTTAAAAGTTGAGAACCTGTTTTTCTTTTAAGTTTTAACTTTTGAATTTTAACTTATTTAAATTATGGACTTACTAAGATTTATAACCGCAGGGAGTGTTGATGATGGGAAAAGCACGTTGATTGGTCGTCTTTTATACGATAGCAAAAGCATTCTGGCAGATCAACTGGAAGCGATTGAGCGCAGTACAAAGAATAAGGCTAATGGAGAGATCGATCTGGCGTTATTAACTGATGGCTTACGTGCGGAAAGAGAGCAGGGGATTACGATTGATGTGGCCTATCGCTATTTCACCACGCCCAATAGAAAATTCATCATTGCCGATGCACCCGGACATGTGCAGTACACGCGCAACATGATTACCGGAGCCAGTAACGCGAGTCTCATTATTGTGTTGATCGATGCCCGTCAGGGTGTAGTGGAACAAACCCGACGTCATTCTATTATTGCCTCTTTGTTGAAAATTCCGCATGTAGTAGTTGCCATTAATAAAATGGATCTGGTTGATTTTTCTCAGGACAGATTTAACGAGATCGTAAAAGATTATGAAGCGGTGGCGAAGCAGTTAGGTTTAAAGGATGTTAATTATATCCCGATGAGTGCTTTGCAGGGAGATAATATTGTGGAAGCTTCAGATAAAACACCTTGGTACACAGGCAAACCATTACTACAATTTCTGGAAGAAGTAGAATTAACTCAAGATGTCAATCTTACGCAACCCCGTTTTCAGGTACAGTTTGTAATTCGTCCACAAACAGAGGAATTACATGATTACAGAGGATATGCCGGTAAGATTACCAGTGGAATATATCGTAAAGGAGATGCCGTTGTGGTATTACCACAGCAAATACAAACGACCATTTCTAAAATAGAAGTGGCCGGTCAGGAAGTAGTAGAGGCTTTTGCACCGCAGGGTGTTGTGATACATCTGGCAGATGATATCGATATCAGCAGAGGGGATAGTATTGTGCTGGCTAATGCAGAACCTAAAACTGCCAATGAAATGGAGGTGTTGTTATGCTGGCTCGATGATAAGCCGCTGCAGCAGGGTAATAAATATTTATTACAACACAACAGCCGTTTAGTACGTGCGATGGTTCGTGATATCGCTTACAAATTAGATGTAAATACCTTACAGCAACAGTCAGTAGAAGGCGGGGTTAAGTTGAATGAAGTTGTGAAAGCAACTATCAAAACTGCTGCGCCGCTGGTATATGATGCATTTGATGAATTAAATACCAATGGAGCCGCTAT
Source organism: uncultured Chitinophagaceae bacterium (assembly GCA_964654305.1). Taxonomy (GTDB): domain Bacteria; phylum Bacteroidota; class Bacteroidia; order Chitinophagales; family Chitinophagaceae; genus Lacibacter. Next base: position 2,477 of record CAZZJD010000104.1, on the reverse strand, counting down.
ACTGGTGGATGAAACTAGCAATTCAACGGTAGCTGCTGTATTGCTTCGTTAAACCATCACCATGTCATCTAATTCATCGTCCAAAGGTTTTGTGGTTCTGGCAGGTGCCGGTCCGGGTGATCCCGAATTAATTACCTTAAAACTTCAGAAAAGATTACAGGAGGCAGAAGTTATCATTGTTGATCGTCTCGTACATCCCGATATTATTCAATTCAATGCATCATCGTATGCTCGCGTTATACTAGCCGGCAAGCAGGGATACAATGATGCTTCATTTACACAGGAAGAGATTACGGAGCTGATCATTAAATATGCATTAGAGGGGAAGAAAGTGTTACGATTGAAAGGTGGGGATGTGGCGTTCTTCAGCAACGTGCTGGATGAATTAATCGGGCTTGTAGAAAATCAAATTCCTTTTGAGATTATTCCCGGTATTACCGCAGCTTCCGGTGCTTCGGCTTATGCAGGTATTCCCTTGACTGCACGCGGACATGCACAGGGTGTGAGATTTTTAACCTTCAATCCTAATACAGATCATTCAGAGAATTCATGGAGAGCATTGGCACAAACGGATGATACGTTGGTTTGTTATATGGCTTCGAAAAATCTATCGAATGTAGTAGATAAACTCTTGCAATATGGAGCAGCTTCAGAAACATGGATTGCAGTTGTTGAACAAGCAACCACATCAAAACAAAAAGTTTCAGTTTCTTTTTTAGGGAAATTCAATCAGCAATTTCCGAATCCTTCCTTTGCGTCTCCTTCATTAGTGATAATCGGTTCAGTCGTTTCTTTGCATGAAAAATTCAAATGGTTTCAATCTGGCGGGGAAGAGGAGGTGTTTCCGGAATTATAAATCATGTTATCTGTTTTGCCTTAGGCTAGACCATACACTTTTCGTGTTGTCGTGGTTTTTATAGAATTGCTATGAAAATTAATTCTAACTCTTAATGTGTTGTGATATTGAATTCAATATTATACCGTGAAAAATTATTGCATCATTTACTTTTAATGTTTAATTGTTTCACGCTAAGGCACAAATAGGCAAAGGACGACAAGAACGTCATGTTGAGCGAAAGCGAAACATGTCATGAATCAAAGCCGGCAAGGTCTTTTACTATTTAACTTGAACTTGCCTCCATCTTTCCAGTCTTGGAATACTCCGTGTAGCTAACCATGCAAGCAGACTATTCATTCCGCTTTTCTTCATTTGCTCAATACAGAATATTTGCATCTTCTTTGCGTTGTTGATCTCGTGTGGAGTTAGAAATTCGCCATTTTCATAACACATTGAACAATACTTTTTACTGGATGAACCGTCTTTTTCAGTGCCACCGCCTTTTTTATCCTTCTTAAGCGGGAAGCCGCAGCTTTGGCAGAATTTGTATTTACTCATATGTTTTTTGATAAATTATAATACAAAAACAATATAAATTCTCTACTAAATTAATATTGAGTAAAATGAGAAAAAATGAGTTGGTGAACTTGTCGCATGATTTTCATCATGCCTCTTTCTTGTCTGATTATAAAGTGTTGAGTTTGGCTTCTAGGTTAGTGGTCGATAACCCTGGCACCAACGGGATGATCTCCACTTTGCCGCCATTGGCCATCACTTCTTTAGCTCCAACAATCGTTTCCGGTGTGTAGTCTCCACCCTTCACTAAAATGTCGGGCATGATCTTTTTGATGAGCTCAAGCGGAGTGTCTTCGTTAAAAATCACAACGGCATCCACCATAGATAAAGAGGCGAGAATCAGGGCGCGGTTTTGTTCTGCTTGTATTGGTCGTTTTTCTCCTTTCAGTCGCTTAACGGAAGCATCACTGTTTAAGCCCACAATTAATTTGTGGCCTAGAGCGGCTGCAGCATTTAGAGAATGAATATGTCCGGCATGAAGCAGATCGAAACAACCATTGGTAAAGACGACCTTCTTTCCGAAAAATTTCCATTGAAAAATGATGTGAGATAATTGCTCAATTGTAAATATTTTGTCTTCTGATGAATTCTGAAGATGCATGATTATTTATTTCTATTGTAAATTGGAAGTACGATGAAGCTGAAAAGACCACCTATTAAAATTACAATTGTTTGTGCGATCCATAAAACCCATCCATAGGTAAATCCGATCACTTTGTCTATCTGATACAATTGCAGTGTTTCCTGTACTGCATATTGGTATGCCCCAATTCCTCCCTGTGTTACAATCATTCCCACACTGCCAAAAGATAATACAGATAAAGCCTCTTTGTATCCCAGATGCTCCACCTCCGACATGGCGTAAAATCCAATGCGTGTTCCCATATAATATAAAATCCATATAACTGCGGAATGTAAAATAAATAGCCCTTTATTTTTTACATAACGGATACTTATTAATCCTTGCCAAATCCCATTAATAATTCCGCCAATTTTTTGGAGTATAATATTGTCGGGATGTTTTTTTATCCATCGAATAAATCCCCATATACCCAAAGAAAAT
>CAZZJD010000103.1:0-6008 GCA_964654305.1 uncultured Chitinophagaceae bacterium | reverse complement strand
TATAATCGTTTAATGCTTTATTAATTAATAATTTTTTTTGAATTTAGCATCTGGGGTAAAGAGCTCCAATATTTTTAACCGGCGAATAATCGCCTTAAAATTTTAACCTATGTATGCACTAAGAAACAAAGTACAGCTGATTGGCAATTTAGGTGCCGATCCGGAAATTAAAACACTAGAAAGTGGTACCAAAATGGCCAGATTCAATATGGCAACAAATGAATCCTATCGTAATTCTAAAGGTGAAAAAGTAACCGATACGCAATGGCATCAAGTAATTGCGTGGGGAAAAACAGCAGAACTTGCCGAGAGGTATCTTTTTAAAGGAACAGAGGTGGCAATCGAGGGAAAATTAGTAAATCGAGTTTACAGCACAAAAGACGGAGAAAAAAAATATACAACAGAAGTGCAACTAAACGAAATGTTATTGATTGGAGATAAGTCTAAATCTCATTCTTAATATATTTTCTATGGGTCAATAAGTCGACTTGGGGGCTATTGCCCCCTTGTTTGATACTATAATTTTTATTATCATCTCCCCATATAAACCATAAGAATCTGAATATCACTGGGGTTCACGCCAGAAATTCGACCCGCTTGTCCCAGTGTACGTGGCTTTATTTTTTTAAACTTTTGAACAGCTTCAGCACTTAAAGAAGAAACCCTGTCATAGTTAAACTCGTTTGGAATTTCGAGATCCTCCAGTTGTGCCATGCGCATCACGATCTCTTTTTCTTTTTCAATATAAGTATCGTATTTCACTTGTATTTCTGCTTGTTCAAGCGTTTCAGCGTCTGACACTTGTAGTGTTGTCAAAAGATCTGAAGAATAGGTCACCAATTCATCTAATGAAATTCCTGGCCTTAATAATATTTGAGCAGCCTTTTGCTTTTGCTCAATTGCGTTCGAGTTTTTAGACAAAAGAAAAGGATTGATTTGGTCAGGAGCAAATGAAAATTCTTTGAGTGTTTTTTTAATGCTTTCAACGCCCGACTTTTTTTCTGCGAGCCTTTGATATCTTTCTTCTGAAGCCAGCCCAATATGATAAGACAATTCTGTAAGACGAAGATCTGCGTTGTCCTGTCGAAGTAATGTTCTATACTCTGCCCTGCTGGTAAACATGCGATAGGGTTCATCTGTCCCCTTGTTGATCAGGTCATCAATCAAAACACCAATATAGGCATCACTTCTTTTTAAGATAAACGGATCTTTTTCTTTTGCTTTCAGGTGTGCGTTCATTCCTGCCATTAAACCCTGACAGGCCGCTTCTTCATAACCGGTGGTTCCATTAATTTGTCCTGCAAAGAATAAATTTTTTAACTCTTTGGTTTCCAATGAGTAAGATAATTGCGTGGGCGGAAAATAATCATATTCGATCGCATATCCCGGCCTGAACATACGACAATTTTCAAACCCGGGAACGGTGGTTAGCGCCTTATACTGAACCTCTTCCGGAAGAGAGGTTGAAAACCCATTCACATAAATTTCAACAGTATTCCATCCTTCCGGTTCTACAAATAATTGGTGCCTGTCTCGATCGGAAAACCGATTGATCTTATCTTCTATACTAGGACAATATCTGGGACCTGTTCCTTGAATTCTTCCCTGATACATTGGGCTTTTATCAAAACCGGTCTTTAATATTTCATGCACATCTTGATTGGTATAGGTAATAAAGCAACTTCGCTGTTGTTCCGGTTTTATCCTCTCAACATTACTAAAAGAGAAGCCTGTAATTTCTTCATCTCCCTTTTGCTCTTCCATTTTAGCATAATCCAAACTTCTTCCATCAATTCTGGGCGGTGTTCCTGTTTTCAGTCGGCTACTCTCAAAACCAAGAGAAATCAACTGCTCGGTAATACCTGTTGCTGCTTTTTCTGAAATCCTTCCTCCGCCGAGTTGTTTTTCTCCTATATGGATAACCCCGTTTAAAAAGGTACCGCTTGTAAGCACTACGGCTTTTGCCTTTATCTCATGTCCAAGTCCCGTCTTAACCCCAATACATCTGTTGTCTTTTACCAGAATGGACTGTACCATATCCTGATAAAAATCTACCCCCTTGGTTTGCTCCAGCATTTCTCTCCAAACCGTGGCAAACAACATTCTGTCGTTCTGTGTCCTAGGACTCCACATAGCAGGCCCTTTGCTACGATTCAGCATGCGGAACTGAATCATACTTTTATCACTTACAATTCCACTATATCCCCCAAGCGCATCAATTTCTCTTACAATTTGTCCCTTAGCAATTCCGCCCATAGCAGGATTACAACTCATTTGTGCAATCGTTTGCATATTCATCGTGATCAACAAAACCCGACTACCCATATTTGCTGCTGCAGCAGCAGCCTCACAGCCGGCATGCCCGGCCCCCGCAACAATAACATCATATTCAGGAAACATAGGGTGCAAAATTAATCAAACTATCATGTTTCACGTGGAACAGTTTATCATAAAGAGGAATGTTTTTGATTTTATAATCCCCTAATTAGTTACACTGGTCTACATATTCTAAATTTAATCAACCCTTATTTGCGACAAAACATCAATTCTCTTATGAATATTATTACTTTATTGTCATTGCTACAAAGAAAGAAGCCATGTCCCGTAGCGAAGCGTAAACGGGAAGTGTAAGCGAGGGATCTCAATATGGAGCAGCCTTCTATTCATGAGATGTTTCGCTAATGCTCAACATGACGGGCAAAAAGTATTCTTGGCTCGTTTATCGTTGGTCGAGCAATTACGAAAAACGAGAACCGATCGACGAAAAACGAACTATCTTATACGATGTTCCACGTGAAACATCGTAATTAATCGTATTATTTTGGTGCAAAAACTTATCGAAGGCACAGGTTATTTGTAGGGTTCGAGAGCCTCATCCCACCGCTTGATCGCGTCAGGAAAAATACTTCTGTAAATAGAAATTTTCTTTTGCCCGCATTTGGTCGACCTGAGCGGGGGTTTTGTCGTTATACCCACAAAGATGTAATACGCCATGAAAGATCACCCTGTGTAATTCTTCCTTAAATGAACAATTAAAATCTTTAGACTGTCTTTTAATGATCGGTATGTTGATATAAAGTTCTGCTTCGATGGGCGTTTCGGGGGAAGAGAAGGGGAAGGTTATAATATCGGTATCGTAATCATGATTCAGGTGTTTCTTATTGATGGCACGCATTTCGGCTTTTCCGCAGAATATGATACGGATTTCAGAAATTTTTTTTCCCTCTTTCTTAACTAGAGACTGAATAAAAGACTTTAGCCTTGTTCTATTCGAGAGGTTAAAATCTTTTGTGTTGTAAAAAAAGCAGACCGAATAAGATTGCATTGTGTCAAAATTCGAAAGAAAGAGAAGAATGACCAATTATTTTTAAGGCAATAGGTAAAAATCAGACCGTATTGAATAAATTATTATCAATGTATTATCACATAGCCGGGGGTTTAAACCCCCGGCTATGATAGATTCATGCACAAAACCTATAATCCCCCAAGCCCAAAAGCCGGGTACAAGAGAAAAACAGGAGATGATTTTCGCTCGGCGATCTGTTTTGGGCCGCCTTTGGTTTTAATAATCTCGTTTGCGGGTTTATTTTCCGCTGCCGGAATTTTTGCTCCTTCCAGTATAAGCCCATTTTCTGTCATAATATATGGAACCCCCACCTCAAATTCAAAATCAATCTCTTCAATATCTACATCCTTTCTGTGCTTATCTCCTTTTGTTTTTATCTCAAAAGCCTGATACGCTCCCGATAATGATTTATCAAAAATGATCCTTCTTCCTACAGGAACATAAATGACGGCCTCTGCTCTTTGTCCCCTTAAACCGCTTTTTTTATCAATAGCAATACCGCTTTGTAATAAAAGACTTGTGTCTGAAAAAGACCCGCTAAAAACAACCTTGTCGGCCCTTTCTTCAGCTATCTTTTTTGTTCTCCCGAAGGCGTATTTGATAATATTTGCGCTATAGTTACTGTCTACACTTTTCTCAATTTTTAAAGAGACATTATTATATTTTATACTGTCTTCACTGATATCAAAACCCGCATCATCCAGGATCAACCAGGAATAAGTATCGCTGTATTTGATTGGCGCTGTACCTAGTTTAACATGAAGGGTAGATGATTCGGGCAGGGAGGCCGAAACAGAAGACTGTGCCGACTGCTCGTATTTAAAATCTCTGCCAAGGGAGGAAGCAAACCAAAAAACCGAAATCCAACCCAAAAACCATAGTACACCAAAGGTTAGCGATACATATTTATTGTGCTTCACACTGAAAAGCCTTCTTATGAACCAAAGAATCAGACCAACCAACGGTACTAGAAAGAAAAGAAATAGAGTTGTCCAGAAACCGACCTTTTGTATAGGATCTGTGAATACAAAATCATGTGCCGGATAAGTGACCAAAGATACCAGCAATACACCGCCCGCCATAATCATGGCAATTAAAGCAACAAGACCGCCAAATAAGATGACAAAAACCTTTAAAAGCCCTGCCAAAATATTCAAAAATCTGCTTCTTGTATTAGTACGGAGCTCTTCTGAAACGCGGGATGCACCCGCTTTGATCTTTTCGCTCATTTCTGCCGAACGGCCCTTGATATCTTCCATTTCTTTCTTTACCGACTTCGTAATGCTCTCAATATCAATCTTTTCGCCACGCATCTGCATTTTTTCCGTAGGGGTGGAGGCAAGCGGAACAAACATCCAGGTCAGCAGATAGGCTAGTACAAAACTTCCCCCGAAGCCGCCACCTATTATGATAAAAGGAAGTTCATCCGCTAAAAAGCCGCTTAATAATGGAAGTAGGAAAATAAGTCGGGGTATCCATACCGGAATATTGAAATAGGAAGCCAGGCCGCCGGCAACACCGCCCAAAACCTTACTGTCCGGGTTTCTGAAAAAGCGCTTCTGCACATTTTGGATCATGGATCTTTCCGGGAGAATCAGCCATAGAATAATATAGAGCAGAATGCCGGTACCCCAACCCAATACAAAAAGAACAAATAAGATCCTTAATACGACCGGATCTATTTTGAGTGAATGCGCCAGACCACTGCAAACACCTCCGATAACTTTATCGTTGCTATTTCTGAAAAGACCTTGTTTTTCCAAGGCTGCAGTGGTTGTTTCCTGAGAGGTCTTCTCGTTTCTTTCATCCATCTCGCTGAAATGTTCTACATTGCCCATGATAGCAATGGTATGTTCTATTTTTTCATCGGTAATGCAGGCCGCACCTTTTTTGATCTCCTTATCCAGCAGTTCGGCGATGCGGTCTTCGATATCGCTGATGATCTCTTCTTTACTTTCTTCTTCTCGGAAGTAGTGACGAAGTTTTTGGATATAGTTTTGGAGTAATTCGAAAGCCGACTCTTCGATGGGGATCACTCTGCTTTTTAAATTGATATTGATGACTTTTTTCATTGTATAAATTTTGTCACAGTAATGTGGGGGTAAAAAAAGAGTTTTTTATGGAATTGAGGGATGATTTTGATTATCCGTATGGTTGTTTGTCACCATATTAACCGATGCCACCATTTCGGTCCAGGTGGTTTTCAGTTGTGCATAGAAGCTTGCGCCTGCATCGGTGAGGGAGAAATATTTACGCGGAGGGCCGCTCTGGCTTTCCACCCAACGGTATGAGAGGAGTCCTGCGTTTTTGAGGCGGGTGAGCAGGGGGTAGAGGGTTCCTTCGAAGAGGGGGATTCCGGCGGTTTTCATTTCTTCAATGATATCGCTGGGGTAGGCTTCTCCGCGGCGGATGATGGAGAGGATGCAGAATTCTAGCACCCCTTTCCGCATCTGACTTTCTGTGTTTTCTATGTTCATATTGATAGGATTCTGTTTTTATGAATCAAAATCTTAAACAAAACTAATACAAAACAATGTACTATGCAATACATAGTACTAAAATTATGATGAATGGTAGGATAATATATATTTACGTAAAGTCTGATTTTTGGTAAAAAATTCAAAATCAGGTTAATGTTTTAGATATATAAAACACATATCTT
>CAZZJD010000102.1:0-6016 GCA_964654305.1 uncultured Chitinophagaceae bacterium | reverse complement strand
TTCGAACATAAAATAATAAACCGTTCCACCCCCTCATCGCTATACATTCAGACGGAATTCCGATTACTCAATAAACAGGATGAATACATATGGATTAATGCATCCGGCATGATTAAACTTTCAGACGAAGGAAAACCTCTCAGCTATTCTGGAGCAGCATACGATATCACGGAAAAGAAACTGACAGAAATAGCCATGGGGAAGGCAAGGCAAATGGCAGAGTCATCAGTAAAAGCCAAACGCCGCTTCCTGGCTAATGTAAGCCATGAGATACGCACCCCTATGCATGCCATCATGGGACTGAGTGAACAGCTGCTATTATCTGATCTAAGACCGGAGCAAAAAGCACTCATGCAAATGATCTCAGAGGCTTCCAGAGCACTTATGAATATCATTAATGATGTTCTGGATCTTTCAAAAATTGAAGAAGGCAAACTACAAATAGATGAAACAATATTCGATCCCGCTAATCTCATGCAGCAGGTAACCGATCTCTTTGCATTGCAAGCCTCCAATAAAAACATAGAATTTGAACTACAGCTACCGGATAATACTGAAAGGGTCTATATCGGGGATGCTACCCGGATCAGACAAATTGTATCCAATATCATTAGTAATGCGATCAAGTTTACCGATAAAGGAAAAGTCAGTATTAGTTACCAGATTAAGCCCTGCGACGACAAAAAAGTAATGCTCTCCTTCATTTGCACGGATACAGGCGTGGGGATGAGCGAAGAAATGAAAAAAAGAATATTTGAAGAGTTTGTGCAGGAGGATGAAAGTTTTCATCGTAAATATGGAGGAAGCGGCCTGGGCCTCTCTATCACCCATGAATTGGTCAAATTAATGAACGGTTCCATCAACATTGAGAGTAAGAAAAACAAAGGCACTACAGTAGCCTTCGATATTCCACTTAAGATTATTAGAGATCATAGAAGCAAAGTAGAAAATCCACTGAATATCAATATTGCCCAAATTCAACAAATCAGGTTGCTGGTAGCCGAAGACAATGAATTTAACCGACTTCTTCTGAAATTCATTCTGGAAAAGAATAAGATCCCTTATGAATTCGCAGAAAACGGAAAGGTGGCCGTAGAAAAAGCAATGAGCAATCATTACGATATGATTTTAATGGATATTCAGATGCCGGAAATGGATGGTATAGAAGCCACACAAATGATCAGAGAAAGACTAGGAAATGATATTCCCATCATTGCAGTAACTGCCAATGCCATCAAAGAAGAACTTGAATACTATTTAAAAAAGGGATTGTCGGACTATCTAACAAAACCTTTTGAGGAAAGAAAATTGCTAGAGAAGATTCAGCAATTCATAAAAAGTTAGCAACAGATTGCACTTATTTACACTAAGGGTATCCCCTTATTTCTGTAAGGTCATCCGGTTTAGTAGATGAACAAATTCGACCTTTGTAAGGTTATTTACTATTTTAGGAGAAGAGATGTACGATGTAATTATCCTCATATAGACAGTAAATTTACTGTATTAGATATATGGCAATCACATAGTATGATCCGTATTCCTGACTTTTAATGTATCCATAATGATTGCTTGTCAAATTAGTTTTGAAAATAATATCTGGAAAGGTTTTGATACACTTACCCGTCCTGCTACCGATTATCAGTTGGTTTTGGTAATGGGAGATAAATCACTCGTATCAAATGCCAATGTATTGAAAGAGATCAGATCCCGCTTTACCGGGGCCCATATTCCTGTTTTATCTACTGCCGGTGAGATCTTTGATAACAAATCACATGATAATTCACTGGTGGCTATTGCACTTTATTTTGAACATACACCACTGCATATTACTGAAAAGAATATTCGGGATTATGGAGATTCTAAGTCACTGGGAGTTGCAGTAGCCCGGTCGCTCCCCTTAGAAGCATTAAAATATATATTAGTACTGTCGTGCGGAAGTTTAGTAAACGGAGAAGATCTCATTAGGGGTATCACGGATGTAGTAGGAGAAGAAATATTGATAACCGGAGGAATGGCCGGTGATGGAGACCGTTTTGAAAAGACAATGGTTGGCTGCGCAAATGATCCGGAAGAGGGAAATGTCGTGCTCGTCGGATTTTATGGAGATCATATAAAAGTAAGTTCAGGCGTAAAAAGCGGATGGTCGTTCTTTGGGCCGGAAAGGATCGTAACTTCTTCAGATAAAAACATTTTATATACCATCGATGGCGAAAATGCACTTGAATTATATAAACGCTATTTGGGAGAATTTTCAAAACAACTGCCTTCTTCCGCGCTTTTTTTTCCCTTGGCTATTTTATCTTCCGACAATGACATACCTTTAGTAAGAACTATTTTGTCTGTAAATGAAGCATCCGGATCTATGACCTTTGCCGGCAATATACCTGTCGGCGCCAAAGTAAGACTGATGCGAACAAATACAGAACAGATCATCAACAATGCCGGAATGGCTGGTGAAGACGCAAGTAATAATAATAATAATGCCACCTTTGCCCTGGTCGCTAATTGTATAGGAAGAAAATTAGTACTGGGCGCAATGTCAAATAATGAAATCATGTCGATTAGAAAAAACCTAAATCCCGACACTTTGCTGGCCGGATTTTATTCTTACGGTGAATTCTCTAGATTTTTCATCGGCGCACAGGCTTGTGAATTACACAATCAAACAGTGGTTATCACCCTATTCGACGAAAACTAATTATGCTGCATCCGGTATTAGAAAATTTACTCAGGGAAGAATCATCCCTACCACCGGAAACCCGTCAGATATACAGCGCCCTCTGTGAAAGAATCAGCAACTATTTTTATAGTTATGAGCGAGATATTAAAATGCTGGAACATGCTTCCAATATTGCCAATGAAGACTACGAAAAAGTGAATAGCCAACTCATAGAGCTGAATAAAGAATTAGAAAAAATCGCCCAAAAAAATGCCTACGAAAGAGACATCATGGCGCAATTTCCTTTCGAAAATCCAAACCCGGTTTTCAGAATCGATGCTGAAGGAAACATTGAATACCTGAATCCAAGCGCACAAGGGCTCAAAGAAATTGAATACAATAAAAAACAATACGAACCTAAAGAGTTCTTTATTGCAATCAGAAAAAGGCTATCGGATAGCGGACAACTGGAATTTAAATGGAGCGGGAAAAACTTTTTATTCAATTATAAAAAAACAGCCGAGGGAGAAAAGATAAACTTTTACGGTACTGACATTACAACTCTAACTGACCTACAACAAAAATCGTACGAAAATTTTTATCGGTTGAGTAATTTTCTGGAATCCACCGAAGCTGTTCACTTCATCATATATAAAAACAAAAAAGAAAATAATTTCTTCACCAGTCGCTGGCCTACTTTCTTTGGCTTTAATCCCTCTAAAGTAGAAAATGCCTTTGAAGAAAAAAAAGCATGCATCCTACCCGACTCCATGTCAATTTTTGAAAAAGCCATGGAAGAATTGGATAAAAATAAAGAAGTGAAATTTAAATATCAGATCAAAAATCTGATGACCAAAAGAAAATTATGGGTTGAAGAGGAATTAAAAAAGAAATACGATCCTTACTTGGATGATGAAGTGATCACAGGAAAAATTCTGGATATCACCCAAAATGAACTGTATAAGGCCGCAATGGAAGAAACGGAAAACCGTTTTAAAAATATTACGGAATCCATGCCGGTAATGTTGTGGGTATCTGATCATAATAATAAAGTCATTTTCTCTAATGAAGGAACCAAAGCGTTTTTTGGAAAAGGGCTTGAAGAAATTAGAGACGGGCAAGAGTTTGAAACCTTAATACATCCGAATTTTATCGTACAAAACCGTATTAACTGGTATGAGCAATTAAAAAATTATGAACCTATAGAACATCAATTTTTGATCCGCAATAAAAATGGAGAATACCGTTTTCTCAAAGAAACAGCTATGCCCCGTTTTCTTCCTACCGGAGAATTTATCGGTTATATCGGAGCCTTTTTTGATTTTACCAACGAATACAATTACAATCTACAACTTGAAAAAGATAAAAAACAGTTTGAGTTGATCTCATTAAACTCAAACGATGTAGTAATGATTACGAGTTGGGAAGGCTTGATTCAATACGTTTCCCCTTCCGTAAAAAGAGTGCTTGATTATCATGAGGAGGAGATTAAACAATCTTCTTTATTTAGCCTGATGTGCAATGATTGCAGAGGCAAGATTCCTGCAATGATACATCCCGGCATGTTTTTTGATAAAAAATTCATCACGCTTTCTTTTCAATTGGTACGTAAAGATGGTAAAGAAATCTGGGTGGAAGGAGTTTTAACGCCCAGCGAACAAATAAATATCGATAATCAGCAATTGATCTGGCATATTCGGGATGTAAACGAACAAAAATTATCCGTTGATGCTATTCAGAAAAGTGAGAAGAAATACAGAACCATATTCCAGAATATGGCACTGGGAATTCTACAGGTAGATGCAGAAGAAAAAATCACTTTTGTGAATCCAGCGATGGAAAAAATAACCGGCTATAGTATCGATGAAATGATGGGCCATAAAACACCCGATTTACTAATTAAAAAACCGGAACAAAGGGCTCAACTTGCAGCAGTTAAGGAGAGAAGACAAAAGGGAGAATCCGACGTATATGAATTAATCATTACTAATAAAAAAGGAGAAGATGTTATCTTGGTCGTTAGTGGTGTTCCTCAATTTGATAATAATGGAAAGTTCATGGGATCAACGGGCATAAACTGGGATGTTACCGAGATTCGAAAGATTGAGCAAAGCCTGCAGGAAGAAAGACTGAATAAAGAAAAAGAAGTATTCGAGGCCACCCTTCAGGCAGAAGAAGAACAAAGAGCACATATTGGAAGAGACCTGCATGATGGGGTGGGTCAAATGCTTGCCTATATGACCCTGTATATTAACATGATCAAAGCCAAAGGCACCTATACACTACATGAGATCGGTGAACTGGAAAAATCGGTCAAACATACCCTAGAGCAAGTAAGAACCTTATCCAGAACCCTTACCCCTCCGGCCATCCGGGATCTGGGTTTGAGAGATGCGGTTATTGAACTGATCAACAGCTACGGAATTTTAGAAAAACCTGTATTTCAATTAAAAATTTATCCGCAGGAACATGATGTGTTTGTGCAAATGGAAAAAAAGCATGTGATCTATCGTGTGATACAGGAATTATTGAACAATGCATTTAAATATGCTGATGCGAATAAAATTCAGTTGGAACTGAAAATTGAACAAGAAAGATTTATTATGTATTATCAGGACGATGGAAAAGGATTTGATACCAAGAAAATTAAAAAAGGAGTCGGTCTCGACAGTATGCGGTCGCGCATCCGATTCCATAAAGGTGAGATCAGTATACAAACCGCACCGGGGAAAGGTGTGAAGATCAATATCCAAATACCATTAGATCAAACTAACATAAAAATAATTTGATGAACACCCAAACCATTGAAAAATGATGAAAAAAACAACGATCGTTATTGCCGATGATCATGTACTGATTGCTGAAGCATGGTCTTTTTTGCTGTCTCAGTTTCCAGATCTTGAGGTATTGAAGTTATATGACAACACACAAACACTGTTGGACGAACTTGATGTGCTGAAGCCTGATATTGTGATCCTAGATGTGAATATACTGCCGTTCTCGGGCCTGGAAACGACTACCATGATCCGAAAAAAATTACCGGAAACAAAAGTAATTGGTATTTCCATGCACAACGAAGTTGGCTTTGCCAATCGTATGCTGGAAAATGGAGCCTGTGCCTATATTACCAAAAACTCTCATCAGGATGAAATGTTTTTTGCCATCCGTGAAGCACTTGTAGGCCGCACTTATATATGTAAAGAAATCCGGGAAAGGATGAAGTAAATTTAACACGCCTAAGCTGTTTATAATTATTGACATATTTAAAGCATAACAAAGCTTTGCTCATCCATCTTTATTTAATTAGATTTGTAATCAATTTGTCGTCATATATCTTTTTGTGCAGACAGGTTTATC
>CAZZJD010000101.1:0-6162 GCA_964654305.1 uncultured Chitinophagaceae bacterium | reverse complement strand
CAACGAGACAACTAAATCAGCAGATCCGGGAAATCGTCACAGCTTCCCGTCACAGACCGATTCATCCGGAATCCTCCCAACACAAAGCTTTTCTGGAGAAATATTATCACAAGACCCTGGAATTAAGTCAGCAACATCCGGAATTGGATTTTGAAAAGGAGTTGAATTATTTCAAATCATATAACACATAAACACAAAGAAACTGATACCCTTATTCGTCATCCTGAGCATATGCGAAGGATCTCATAATGAATAAGACTTCGACAAATGAGATGTTTCGCAAAAGCTCAACATGACGAACATGTTCTATATTCTTTCGCTTAAATAAAAAAAAATATTCGCATAATTAATATTATGTTAAATAGAATATTGGGTGAATCCACTTTATATATGTCATTGTGAATCAGCCTATTTTTTAGAAATTTGAGCCCATAACTAATAACCAATCAACCTGTCCATCTCCTGCCTGACCTTTTTAAAAAGATGAAACGGTTTGTACACCCGCCAATCGTCCAGTTGCATTAAACTGATATGTCGGTCGAGCTTTAATTTTTTGTAGTCGTGCTGGGTGGCCTCCGGCATATTCAGGATGGTTGCCCAGCCCTCGTTCTCCCGAAGCTCCTCGGCCCATTCCTCATAATAATCCTTGATATCTCCATGAAAATTCAGCACATTCTCTGAGATTATGATGAAATTTCTGATCCCGGCATCTGTTAGTGGATTTATTACTTCTAACTTTAAAGTCATGATATCGTTCTCAATGGCATCATTCCACTCGCCAATCAGCTCGATGATGGCATAATTTTCTTCATAGTCCGCCATCAATACTTTCAAGTATAAGGTCTTGCTGCCAAAATCATCCCACTGCGGATGGATATAATAATTGTAAATAGTCTGAGAAAACTCAAACTCCGAATACTCCCTGCCATAAAACGGCGATTGCCTGTCCTCCTCACTCACATAAATATGGCGCCAGTTGTAATATGGTTCGATATCATGCATCTGTGTGCAAATATCCGAACAATCGTCTCGTTTTTCGTCTTTCGTGAATCGCTTTTCATGACTTTCGAACAACGAAGAACGACCAACGATCATCGATTTTATTTATTCATTAAAAACTTACGAAGGGCCCCATAGTCGGCTTCCATTTTGTGCGCATTACCTTCTATATTCATAATGCCTTTAACGGATTCCGGTATAGGTACCTGAATATGCAATACTGGCTCGATCACATCATAGAATTTTACCGGATGGGCTGTTTCCAGAAACATCCCCGATTCTCCTTTATGTCTGGCCAGATAATTTTTTAAGGCCAGATATCCCACTGCCCCATGCGGATCTGCCAGATAATGGTTCTGGCTGTATAATTCGATCATAGCTGCTCGGGTATCATCATCACTGATACTGACGGACGAAAACTTTTCTTGCAAGGAAGGAAAATCCTGATGAAATAATTCCAGAATACGAACAAAATTGCTGGGATCTCCTACATCCATGGCATTGGAAATAGTTGGTGTCGCTTTTTTAGGAAGATAATGCTGACTTTCCATAAAATTAGGGACGACATCATTGGCATTACAGGCTGCAATAAAATGGGCTGCCGGCATACCACTGATATGTGCTAGTATCCCTGCGCATATATTTCCGAAATTGCCGCTGGGAACTGAAATGACAGGAACTCCTTCCCTATGCTTTTTCCATTGTTTGTAGGCCAGCAAATAATACAATTGCTGAGGTAACCATCTCGCAACATTAATGGAATTGGCAGAAGTCAGAAAACATTCTTTCTTAAGTTCATCATCTGTAAAGGCCTGCTTCACCAATCGCTGACAATCATCAAAACTGCCATCGACTTCAAGTGCATGTATATTATCACCAAATGTAGTCAACTGTTTTTCCTGTACTTTACTCACCTTTCCCGAGGGAAATAAGATCACTACCTCCACGCCTTCCACTTTATGAAAACCTCCGGCTACTGCCCCTCCGGTATCTCCGCTGGTGGCTACCAGAACGGTAATCTTTTTATTTTTTTCAGGCAATACCTTACGGATTAGTTTTCCCTTTTTGACGAAATACGCTAGGCACCTACTCATAAATCGCGCACCCACATCTTTAAATGCGAGCGTAGGTCCGTGAAATAATTCAAGGGTACTGATATCTTCTGTTACTTTCACTAAGGGAATCGGGAAATCGATCGTTTCTTTAACGATCAAACGAAGAGATGCTTCATCAATCTCATCTCCTACATAAGGTTTCATCACCTGAAAAGCAATCTCAGCATCATCCCATGATTCAATATTCTCGATCATTTCCTTTGAAAAAATCGGTATACTTTCAGGGAAATACAATCCTTTATCGGGCGCTTGTCCGAATACTGTTGCAGTTTCAAAACTAACAACCGGACTTTCTTTCTTTAAACTGTAATAATTCATGATCAAATCTATGCTTCAGTACATGTAACACCATGGGGACTTAATTTCCCTACATAAGATCGGTATTCTATGCCTAAACCAATGAATACTCCTTGCATGGCTTTTTCAACTTCAATGGCTGTTGATTTTTCTTTACATAACATAAAAAGAGACGGTCCACTCCCACTAATCCCTCCTCCCAATGCACCGGCCTCTTTACTCTTTAGTTTCACTTCATCAAATCCGGGGATTAAAATACTTCTTACCGGTTCTACGATAACATCCTCCAGACTTCTGCTGATGAGATCATAATTGCCTTGCTCTAACCCCGCTACCAATCCGGCAATATTTCCCCATTGACGAATCGCATCTTTTAACAATACTTCTTTTCTTAAAATTTGACGTGCATCACTGGTCTTCACCTCAATCTGAGGATGTACCACAGCCGCATACATTTCCGGCGCATTCAATCTCACAATATCTAAGGGATGAATGGATCTTACCAATGTCACTCCACCCATGATGCAGGGCGTAATATTATCCGCATGTTTAACGCCACATGCAAGCTTTTCACCAAGCATGGCAAACTGAATGAGTTGGTTTGTGTCAAATGGATTATTTAATAGATGATTTGCTGCTACGGCAGCACCTGCTGCACTGGCAGCACTGGAGCCTAATCCACTGCCCGGTTTAATGTTTTTATGGATCTCTACTTCAAAGCCAAATTGGTTTCCATGCTGATGAATGATTTCCTGAAAGACCACGCCTGCTACATTCTTTTCAGGTTCTGTTGGTAATCCGTAATCATCCAGATTTCTAATAATAATCTTAGGATCGTCGATCAAACGAACATACATGATATCATTGGGTTCTTCCAATGCAAAACCCAAAATATCGAAGCCGCAAACCATATTGGCTACGGTAGCCGGACAATGAACTTTTATATAACCTTCTCGCATAATTAAACGGTTCTTAAAATATCAGCAAATACACCACTGGCGGTAACCTCCGCTCCAGCTCCTGCCCCCTTGATCACCATTGGCTGATCTTTGTAACGGTCGGTAAAGAATAAGACCAGATTATCTTTTCCATACAGATGGTAAAAATCGCTTTCAGCGGGAATGTGTTGTAAGCCTACGGAAGCAGATGCCTTCCCTTCTTTTCTTTCAAAAGATGCAATGAATTTCAATTTGGCCTTTTTATTATTAGCCTCCTCAAATAATTTTTTGAAATGAGGTTCTTCTTTTTCCAATGATTGATAAAAATCTTCTACAGTTCCGCTCAGGCATGAATCAGGTAAAAATCCGTTGCAGATAATATCATCCATTTCAATGGATTCACCTGCCTCTCTGGCCAGGATCATGATCTTACGCATCACATCTTTCCCGCTCAGATCCAATCGTGGATCAGGTTCCGTATAGCCCTCATCCTGAGCCTGTTTAACCACTGAGGCAAAGGATCGGCTACCGTCATAATGATTAAAGACAAAATTCAAGGTACCACTGAGAACAGCTTCCATCCTGTTGATACGATCACCGCTTTTACGCAAATCGTTAAGCGTACCTATAACGGGCAATCCCGCCCCCACATTGGTTTCAAAAAGAAACGGCGCATTGAATTCTCTTGCCAGATCTTTCAGTTCACGATATCTTGAAAAATCCGATGAAGCTGCGATCTTATTGCAGGCAACCACCGCAATACTTTTTTCCAGCAAACGATGATACACCTCAGCTACTACAGCATGAGCAGTTACATCTGCAAAAACAGAATTCGGAAGATTTTTTTCGATGATCTGATTAATGAATACATTCAAGTCAGCCTTATCTGATTTAGCCAAATCCTCTTCCCAATTATTGAGTGATAAAGATTCGTCTGAAATAATCATTTTCCGGCTGTTGCTGATCCCATTGACATGCAGCTGAAGATTCAATTCTTTTTCAAGAAAAGGTTGCTGCTGTCTGATCTGAGCCAGTAATCGCTTGCCCACATTGCCGGCTCCTGCAATAAACAGATGCATTTGTTTTTTTACGGATTCGAAAAACTCCTCATGCAATACATTGATGGCTTTCTTAACATCTTTAGAAAAAACGACGGCTGTAATATTCCTTTCAGTAGATCCTTGCGCAATGGCTCTGATATTCACTCCGTGTCGTCCGAGGGTGCTGAACATTCTTCCGCTGACACCAGTATGCATTTTCATATTATCTCCCACAACAGCCACTACTGATAATCCACTTTCTACTTGTAAAGGCTGAATTTTTCCTGCAGATATTTCTAGCTCAAATGCCTGATTAACGGCTTCTGAAGCCTTGGTGGTTTCACTATCATTAATCCCGACACAAATAGAATGTTCGGAAGAACCTTGTGTAATGATAATTACATTGATTTTGGCAGACGCCAACGCTTCAAATAGTCGGGCTGAAAAACCAGGTATTCCAATCATACCACTTCCCTCCAGACTGATCAATGCAATTGAGTTAATGCTAGATATACCTCTAATTATATGCTTATTTTCCGCAAATTGACTGATTCTTGTTCCGGCATCTTCAGGAGCAAAAGTATTTTTGATTAAAATGGGAATCAACAGATCCAGCGCTGGTTGTATAGTTGGCGGATAAATTACTTTAGCGCCAAAATGAGAAAGTTCCATTGCTTCCTGGTAGGATATAGAAGGAATGATTCTAGCATTAGGTACCCAGCGCGGATCAGCCGTCATCATACCACTTACATCAGTCCATATTTCAAGAACCTCAGCCTTGGCTCCGGCTGCAATGATAGCTGCTGTATAATCAGAGCCTCCTCTTCCAAGCGTGGTTGTAACACCCGCAGAATCGGATGCGATAAAGCCGGGTAATACATAAATTCCGGGCTTTGCTGTTTGAAAATATTCTTGGATCAATGCGTTGGTCATACTGAAATCAACCTGCGCATTTCCGTATTGATTGTCGGTTCGAATCAGAGAACGACTGTCGACCCAATCTGCCTGAAATCCGCTGTGTTGCAGCGCAGCAGTGAAAATTTTCGATGAAAGCCATTCTCCGTAGCTCATTAATTTATCTTTTGTCTTTAGAGAGCATTCCCCAATTAAAAAGATACCATTGCAAATATCTTGTATTTCGTTGCAGCCTTTCTTTATGAGACTTAGCAGACTACTTTGATTTTGTACAGGTACCAAAGCCTTTGTTGTTTCTAAATGGCGATCTTCAATTTTTTGCAAGATTTCCTTATAGGTTTCATCACCTTTGGATGCCAGTTCACCGCATTTAATAAGAAGATCGGTCGTGCCGCTCATAGCACTAACAACTACAACAACAGAAGCAGGATAATTCTTTAAAATAGCACCTATTTGTTTCATGGATTCAGCAGAACCCATCGACGTGCCTCCAAATTTTAAAACATGCATGATGTTAATTTTGTTCTTTATCAACTAAAAGACTCATAAAGACATGAGTCTGAAAAAATAATCATGGAATTTACGCAAGGTATTATTTAAGTACAATAAAACAATTGTTAGCTGATCAGTTTCTAAATATCAAAAACCTCCAATTCATATACTGAATGGAGGTTTAAAATATATGATAATAACTTAAATTATTGAATCATCAGTTTTGAGGTATGTATTGTATTGTCGGAAGGGCTTATTATTTTGATAAAATAGGTGCCCTTAGCTGTTTCAGCAGGATAATTCAAATATACAGATTGTGATCCCTTTATTAGGTTTACAACTTGATGATTTATTATTTTGCCAGAT
>CAZZJD010000100.1:0-6168 GCA_964654305.1 uncultured Chitinophagaceae bacterium | reverse complement strand
GATTTTTTATCAGGAATTTTCAAATTGGATGTATTTACATCTATCAGTAACCATGTAAAAAAGCACTTCAAGAATCCGCTCATTCGTGAGTTGATGGAATTTCCGGTACTTTTTCTTGGTGCATTACCCCAAAAAACACCCGCCTTATACAGTTTAATGAACTATGCTGATATTAAGCTGGGAACCTGGTATCCTGTAGGCGGAATGTATAAAATTGTAGAGGCTATGCATCATCTGGCATCTGAATTAGGCGTTAAATTTGTTTTTGATGCACCTGTACAAGAATTACTCGTAAAAAATAATATCATCAACGGGGTCAAAACAGATAAAGAAACTTATGTTGCAGATGTGGTGGTTAGCGGAGCGGATTACCATCATACAGAAATGGATTTATTGCCTCGTGATGCAAGAACTTACACAGCATCATACTGGCAAAATAGGGTAATGGCTCCTTCTTGTCTTTTATATTATGTGGGCTTGAATAAAAAAGTGGATAATGTTCTGCATCATTCTTTATTTTTCGATACAGATTTTTCTCGTCATGGCCATGAAATTTATTCTGATCCTCAATGGCCTTCCGATCCTTTATTTTATGTAAGCGCCACCACAGTTACGGATTCTACAGCCGCACCTGCCGGTCATGAAAATCTATTTTTTCTGATTCCGGTAGCAGCAGGGTTGGAACAGGATACAGAAGAATTGAGGAATCAATATTTTGATAAGATACTGGATCGTTTTGAAACAAGAATCGGTCAATCAATTCGATCATCAATTGTTTATAAAAAATCATACTCGGTAAGTGATTTTCGTAAAGATTATCATGCTTTTAAAGGAAACGCATACGGGCTTGCTAACACATTAATGCAGACAGCCATTTTAAAGCCATCCTGTAAGAGCAAAAAAATTCGTAATTTATACTTCACCGGACAACTGACGGTTCCCGGTCCGGGTGTTCCTCCCAGTTTAATTAGTGGTGAGGTGGTAGCGAAAGAAGTACGAAAAGCCTTTACTGTTTAATCATAAAAACGATTATTTATGATGCATCTGTTTCATGAAGTAAGTCAATATTGCAGTCGCACAACAACAGAGCGATACAGTACCTCTTTTTCTTCTGCCATTCGCTTGCTGCATTCTGAATTACGTCAGCCAATCTATAATATTTATGGGTTTGTTCGTTTTGCAGATGAAATTGTTGATACTTTTCATGAGCATGATAAGGTTAGATTACTAGCACAGTTTAAAAAAGAGACCTATGATGCAATTCGGGATGGGATAAGTTTGAACCCAATCTTACATAGTTTTCAGCTTACGGTCAATCGTTATAGGATAGACCATGATCTTATAGAGGCTTTCTTTAATAGTATGGAAATGGATCTTGAAAAGAAGGCATACAATTCGGAGGGATATCAGGAATACATATATGGAAGTGCTGAGGTGGTAGGTTTGATGTGTCTTTATGTTTTTTTAGATGGAGATCAGGAGGCTTATAAAAAATTTCGTCCTTCTGCGCAATCTTTAGGTGCTGCTTTTCAGAAGGTGAATTTTTTAAGAGATTTAAAGGCAGATTATTCACAGCTAGATCGCACATATTTCCCCGGACTTGATTTTCGTCAGTTTACGGAAGCGGAGAAGCGACAGATAGAAAAAGATATTCAGAAAGATTTTGATCATGCTTATGAAGGGATTATCCGACTTCCGGAAAAAGCTAAGTTTGGTGTTTATGTGGCGTACAAATATTATCTTTCTTTATTTAGGCGCATTAAACAGATGCAGCCTGCGCGCATCATGAATGAAAGGGTACGAATACCTAATTACGGTAAATTTATGATTCTGCTGCGCGCAGGGGTAAGGAATCAGTTGAATATTATGTAAAAAAAATGTATGCTTCAGGAGGTTATTTTAGTAAATGAAAATGATGAGCAGATAGGAGTGATGGAGAAAATAGCCGCCCATGAAAAAGCATTATTACATCGGGCGTTCAGTGTTTTTATTTTCAACAGCAATGGTTTGATGCTGTTACAAAAAAGAGCTGTTTCAAAATATCACAGCCCCGGCTTATGGTCAAATGCTTGTTGTAGTCATCCTATGCCCGGTGAGGCAACTCATGATGCGGCAACAAGACGCTTACATGAAGAATTGGGTTTTACTACCTCTATAGAAAAAGCGTTTCATTTTACCTACAAGGCAACTTTTGATAATGGCCTTACAGAACACGAGTTTGACCATGTCTATCTTGGTCATTATGACGGTTCTATTTATCCGGAGCCTAATGAGGTAGATACATACAAATATTTGTCTATATCAGAGATTCAAAAGGAAATTACAGAATATCCAGGCTCTTTTACACCTTGGTTTTTGATTGCTTTCCCCCTTTTAAAAGATTGGATACATCAGCAGGGTAATACCTTTGCACTGCCTATCCCGTTTAAGTTTGAGGAATTGTTATCAATTAGGTAAAAAGTAATTTTCATGAAATTATCATTTACAAGTTTTATTAATGTCCTAACATGGGAGCATAAAAGAAAAGTAAGGTGGGCAATTGCCATCGCTTTGCTTTTTCATATTATAGGATGGATAGGTATGGTATGGATTGATAAGTCTGGTTTTGCTGCCATGACCCCTATGAATCTTCTTTTATCTTTAACCCTAATCTTATGGTCACATGAAAAAAAGGACTTCTCTTTCTTTATTTTTTTTCTAGTAGCCTTTCAGACTGGTTTTTTTACAGAGTATTTAGGGGTTAATCATCAGTTATTATTTGGGCATTATCGTTATGAAGAAGCAATGGGGCCTAAATTTTTCGGGGTGCCCTTAATGATTGGTGTAAATTGGTTCATAGTTGTTTACTGCAGTGCTTATATTTCAGAAATTTTCTTGAATTTTCTTTCAAAAAAAATCAATATTCATTTATCTTCCGATCATAATTTTTTGGGTAAGGCCATATTTGTACTTACAGGAGCAATGTTGACGATGGGTTTTGATTGGATCATGGAACCAGTTGCTGTAAAACTTGGTTTCTGGACCTGGCTTTCTGATGGCATTATACCTTTAAAAAATTACCGGGATTGGTTTTTAGTCAGTATTTTCCTGCTATTGATTTTAAAAGCTTTAAAAATTCGGATTCAAAACCAATTTGCACACTATTTGTTATTAATACAAGTTTTATTTTTTGTATTCCTTAGATTTATATTATGATAATATTGTATATACTTCTCGCTTTTGTTGTATTTGCCTTGATGGAAGGAATAACCTGGCTTACACATAAATATGTAATGCACGGTTTCTTATGGTATTTACATGAAGATCATCATCAGCCTAGAGGACATGCCTTTGAAAAAAACGATGCTTTCTTTTTAATATTTGCGATCCCGAGCTGGCTTTGTATTATGCTTGGCGTAATGAATCAGGTGTACTGGGTAGTGAGTATAGGTGCCGGTATTGCTATGTATGGCTTTGCCTATTTTATGGTTCATGATGTTATCATTCATCAGCGGTTCAAGTGGTTCACCAGATGGAATAATACCTACGTAAGGGCCATTCGCTGGGCGCATAAAATGCATCACAAACACATAGATAAAGAAGATGGTGAAAGTTTTGGCATGTTGCTGGTTCATAAAAAATATTGGAGCAAAGTGAAAAAAGAAAAACAATTAAATCCTAACATTAAATAATACGTTTGGATACACATTACACTTACTTGCTGGTACATCTTGCTTCTCTTGCCGGTCCGCTGGCTTTAAGCTTTGACAAGAAGGTGCATTTTTACAAAAAATGGAAATATGTTTTTCCCTCCATGGTTTTATCGGGTTTATTTTTTGTGTGTTGGGATGAGTATTTCACCCGAAGTGGTATTTGGGGTTTCAATGAGAATTATATTCTAGGAATTTTCCTGGGCAACCTCCCTCTAGAAGAGGTTCTTTTTTTTATAACAGTTCCTTACTGTTGTTTATTTATTTATGAGTGTATTCGCTCCTATTTTCCTGACTTGAAAAACAGAAAATGGGCAGACTATATTTTAATGACAATAGCTGTTATTCTGCTTCTCTCTGGAGCATGGCATTTGCAAAAAATATATACCGCCTGTATTTTTTTATTGTGTGCCGCATTTATGGCTTGCTTATTTTTTTTTAAAACTTTTTTTAAATCTTTTGACAGCACATCCTTTTTGGTTTCATATTTAATAATTCTTATTCCTTTTTTATTTGTAAATGGCGTACTTACTTCTTTTCCTGTGGTTTGGTATAATGATGCTGAAACATTAGGAATCAGAATATTTTCTTTTCTTCCGCATCCGATGCAGAATATACCATTCGAAGATGTAATTTATGGAATGCTCCTAATTATGGTTAATGTTGCTGTCTATGAGCGATTGAAATCTTCAAGTAAATCTTAATATCCTCTGGAAGCCGGACAGCCTACTTTTTTATTTTTTTTGAAGCTTGCCATTCCCGAGGTTCTGGCATACCAGTCTACGTAGGGCCGAAGTGTAATTGTCAGTTGTACAAAGTAGTAAGAGTCATTATTGTCAGGATTTCCTCTTCTGACTCCCGCATCAGGGTAGGTTTCGTTACCTCTGTATGCAAGCTCTGTCGCTATAGGTCCTCTGTTGTTCAGTAATAATTTTTGATCTATATATCCTTTGCTCACGTCGTCAATATAATCTGTAAAAGTAGACCTATACCCTAATTCCAGTCCTATTCTTAAATCTTCTGTTATTGCATATTCGGCACCCACTCCGAAAGGAATCATGAATTGCCATAATGAATAAGGATCTCTGCCATTTACGAATCCCTGGCCTTCTGTACTTAAAGAAGCCAGTGATACTTTATCTCCGGCATTGGTTCTTGTGGCCGGATCAAAATTAAATAATCCAATACCTGCAAATACATAAGGAGTCCACCATTTATTATTCAGGCTGAAAATGTGATATTGAGCGCCTAGTTCAAAATCAAGAATATGGCTTTGGAAGTCAAGGTTTCTTTTTTTTAGTTCTGCGCTACTATTATTGCCGTCAGAGGCTGTTAATGTTCCTAAAGTTGCAAAAGCTCTTGCGGTAAAATGTTCGCTAATATCGTATCGGAGCCCCAAACTTCCAGTAATCTTTGCTTGGGATAATACAAAACTTCTGTCTTGTAAATCACCCTGGTAATTTGAAAAGCCAAATCTTCCGGATACATGCCAGTTTTGAGCTTTGCTTTCAGTTAAAGACATTGTTAGACATAAAAGAAAAAATAGCCGTTGAACTAAAGTAGGAATTGAGTATTGATTCATAATGCAAAAAAACGAAATAAGTGAATACGAATGAATGTTTACATTTTTGCAGGTAATTTTACAAAAATGAACACCTAATAAAATCATCTTGAATTCAATTTTATATAAAACTCATATCTCCAAAACGTAATGGTTTATTACATAGAATGTCAGAATTAAAAGATTATTTTCATAACAGATTCTTATTGATTGCCACCCGACATGGCAAGGAGAAAGTTATGGGTCCTTTATTACAGGATTCAATCGGTGTAAAATATTTTACATCTGATGAGGTCGATTCAGATATGTTTGGAACTTTTACAGGGGAAGTTCCCAGGCCAGACAATCCTATTGAAACGCTTCGCAAGAAATGTTTACACTTCATGGAAGTTTGCAACGTTGATTTGGCGATAGCTAGTGAAGGGTCATTTGGACCGCATCCGACTTTGATGATGCTGCCCGCTGATGAAGAATGGGTGATATTGATAGACAAGAAAAATGATTTAGAAATCATAGCACGTGCCATTAGCACAGCTACCAATTTTAATGGTGCTTATGTTAATACCTTTGATGAGTTAAATCAATTTGCTTCTGCTGTTTTATTTCCTTCCCATGCGCTTATTTTAAGAGATAAGCAGGAAGGGAATCAGAAGATTATAAAAGGGATTACAGATATATCCAAACTCTATGAGCAATTTGATGAAATGAAAAAATCTTTTGGTCGGGTTTTTGTAGAAACAGATATGAGGGCCATGTTTAATCCGATGAGAAGAAAGGTGATTGCTGAAGCAACAACACAACTTATTCATAAGATCATGAATATTTGTCCTTGGTGTGCTACACCGGGTTAGGATGTAGATATTACCGAACCGGGTTTGCCGTGTGCGATATGAGGCTTGCCAACAAGGACGGGGTTGC
>CAZZJD010000099.1:0-6196 GCA_964654305.1 uncultured Chitinophagaceae bacterium | reverse complement strand
TAAATTGTCTGGCATTATTATTTACATAGGCCGCATTACGTACAGGCCAACTACCGGTAGATGTTCCCATTACATAAGGAAACCCTAACCGGTCAAACTGTACACCATATACGATATCAATCAAAGGGGTACCCAGATAAGAACTTCGGTTAATCGATACCGTTACACCATTATCTTTCAGTTGTGTAATATACCCATCAGCCAGCCCGCCGTTGTAAGTAGACTGCAGTGCACTGGCACTGATCTGAGGGAAATTGACGGAGCTGGTTCCTCCCGCAACATAGATGTCGCCATTCAATGGATTGGGCGACAAAACAAATGCTGCGTCCTCATTGCTTCCGCCTAAATATGTACTCCAAATTACGTTAGTGGCAGTAGCATTTAATTTAACAACCACACCATCCTGATTCCCGCCATAAGCAGGTTGAAACCCATTTCGAACGAAGAAATCAGCACTTTGCGTGCAAGCTGCGAGTAAGATATTATTATCCTTATCAACGATGACTTCACTTCTTCCGTCGTCACCGTAATTTCTTAAAAGAGGGGCAGGTCCCCCAAAACGATTTAAAGTAGTATTCACACCATCATTCTGAGTTCCCCCGATTTTAACGGATCCGATCAATCCGGTACCATCCGCATTAAATTTAGTAATGAAAATATCATAATTACCTCCCGGCCCGAATAAAGTACCCGGAAAACCTGGGGAGTTGGTTCTTCCTGCTACGATAAGGTTTCCTTGTGGGTCTGTGACCAGACTATGAGGTTGTTCAACACCGGTTCCACCCAAATAAGTAGCATATAAACGATCTCGTCCATTTGGAGAAAGTTTAATGATAGCAATATCAGGAGGGGGAGGATTATTAGTTACAGGTCCTCCTCCTTGCGTTTGATAAGCGCCTAACGAAACTGGGAATCCTGTTGGTAATGCAATTCCGCCACCAAACATACTTCCATCAGGACCCGGTGTAGCTGTAAAGCCCCAGTTATCACGTACCGAACGACTGAAAGAAGAAAATACCAGTGAAGGATCAATGATAAGCGTAGTACTGGGATCATAATACCCTACATTAAATGTCAGCTGATTTCCTCTGAGCCGATATTTACAGGTAACGGTGTTTCTTATGCCCGACTGAAACTGATAGGTAAAGGGAGCTTTTTCAAGCATATCACCCGCTGAAGTATATACATGCAGGATTTTATTTTCCAATAAAAGCTTATCCGCCCCTTCATAGTGCAATCGGATATTGTCAACCGAACCTCCGGGATGTACAATAAAATCATATTTGAGATTATCCCCTTCCAGATAATACCTGAGATCAATATTTGGATAGATATCTTGATAAGTAACAGACTGATAAGAACGACAATGTGAAGCCCATTGGGTAGGATCATTCCCTATAAAATAATTTTCATAGCCGGGCATGGGTTTTTCTTTGAGAATACGCGGATCTTTATTTGCACCTATCAGGCGAACCCGATAGGCATGACTTCTGAGAATCAGCGGTTCTTTGCCCGGTTTTAATGCAACCTCGCTATCTCTATGATGAATGTGTCCGTGATAATACGCAGCCAAATGTTCCAGATCTTCCTTGTTTTGCATATTCACCACGTAGCCGTCTTGCGTAAGGAAAAAACTATTTCCTCCTATATCTGCCTGCAGCATTACCTGATGATTCCACTGACCTTTATTTTCGGTAAATGCGATTTGTGAAAAAGTCGGGGCTGCTCGCAAGAGCAACCCACTCATCAGGAGAGCAGCAATGAATGTTTTGGGTATTTTCAGATAAACTATTTTAATCATAACGAAATATACGTAACAATGTTGTCAGGCCACCTTGCTCCATTCATTTTTTCCTTTTATAGCCATTAAATATTGCTTGATCATTTTATGTTCGGGTGCTGTTAGTTCCGGATCGCCTTCCACAATTAGCTGAGCTGCTGCGGCAGCTTCGCTCAGGATTTGTTTGTCTTTGACAATATCGGCAACTTTAAAGTTTAGTGCCCCGCTTTGACGGGTACCTTCGATATCACCGGGTCCTCTCAGTTCCAGGTCTTTTTCTGCGATGATGAATCCATCATTCGTTGCACACATGGTTTGCAGGCGTTCTCTGCTATCCCTACTCAACTGATTTCCGGTTAGCAAAACACAAAAACTTTGTTCGCTTCCTCTTCCTACTCTTCCACGGAGCTGGTGTAACTGGGATAAACCAAAGCGATCGGCACTTTCTATTACCATTACAGAGGCATTGGGTACATCTACCCCTACTTCAATAACAGTTGTGGCGACCATTATTTGTGTGTCTGCATTTTTAAACCGCTGCATATTGGTTTCTTTGAGTTCGGGTGTTTGTTTTCCGTGCACCATGCTAATATAGTATTTGGGTTCAGGGAAAAAAGCCTTTACTTCGTCATATCCTTTCATGAGATTCTCATAATCTACCTTGGCGCTTTCTTCGATGAGCGGGTAGATGAAATAGGCTTGACGACCTTTGGCGATTTCTTTTTTTACAAAGTCCATTACGCCCGGCCGCGACGCATCCGTTCGGTGAACCGTAGTAACCGGTTTGCGGCCGGGCGGCAACTCATCCATCACACTGCAGTCCAAATCCCCATAAGCCGTCATCGCCATTGTTCGCGGTATCGGCGTGGCTGTCATCACTAATATGTGAGGCGGAACCTCTCCTTTCGCCTTCAGCTTCGCCCGCTGCGCTACCCCAAACCGATGCTGTTCATCAATAATGGCCAGTCCCAAATTTTGAAACTGAACCGGTTCCTCAATCAAAGCATGTGTACCCACTAGTATATGCACCTTCCCCTCACTTAACTCCTGCAACAGTTGCTTGCGAACAGATTTTTTAGTAGAACCTGTTAGCAAGCGCACTTCCACTTTCATCTGCTCCAGTAATCTGCTAATATTGACATAATGCTGCTGAGCCAGAATTTCAGTAGGCGCCATCAAACAACTCTGATAACCATTATCAGCAGCAATCAGCATCGCCAGTAAAGCCACAATCGTCTTCCCGCTACCCACATCGCCCTGCAACAAACGATTCATCTGCACCCCCCTTGCCGTATCCTGTCTGATCTCTTTAATAACCCGCTTCTGTGCACCGGTAAGCGGAAACGGCAAATGATGATCATAGAAACTATGAAATAAATCTCCCACCTGTCCGAATACGACCCCCTTCGAATAACGATGTCTTTTGCTCCTTATCAATGCAAGCCGCATCTGTGCAAAGAATAGCTCCTCAAACTTCAATCGCTGCAAACAATCTTCA
Organism: uncultured Chitinophagaceae bacterium; assembly: GCA_964654305.1. Lineage (GTDB taxonomy): Bacteria > Bacteroidota > Bacteroidia > Chitinophagales > Chitinophagaceae > Lacibacter. The sequence goes on along the minus strand of CAZZJD010000099.1, from coordinate 2,918 downwards.
AATTGGTTTTGATGGACAGGAAAATGAACCCCTCGGTACGCCTCATAGCGAGAAGGTAATTGCTTTTCTTTCAATAAGAAATCGGGCAGATTCTCAGAAAGATCTCCAGGTTGCAACTGCTGAAAAAGAAGTGCCGTCAGCTTTCCGATGGCTCTCCCGTTCAAACCTTTTGCTTTCAGCTTTTCGGTAGAGGAATAAATCGGCTCCCAACCAGGAAGCTGCCGAGTTTCAAGTGATAATAACTCCATCTCGGGATGTACGATCTGTGGTTGCCCCATGAAAAAACTAACTTTCCCAAACACCACATAACGTTCATTTTCTTTTAAGGTCTTTTGAACCCACGAAATCCCCTGAAACCATGCCAGTTCCATTATCCCAGTATCATCTCTCAGTCTGGCCACTAATCTTTTAGAAGCATATTTACCTACTAGCTCAATATCCGTTAAAACCCCGTGCACTAAAACCATATCCATCTGCGGATGCAGATCACCAATATGCGTTCGTTTACTTTTATCGAGATGCCGGTAAGGAATGTGTTGGAGCAAATCACCAAATGAAAAGATTTGCAACTCCTTTTTCAAAAGATCGGCACGAAGTGGTCCTACCCCTTTCAGATATTCAATAGGATTGGACAATATACCTTGTGAAAAAGCGATATGATAATTTTTTAAATTGAAAAATCAGGAGCTCAAATTATAAAACTCCCTGCAACATTCTTCTACATGATTTCTTAATTTTTCCCGAAAAACTGACGCGGAAAACTGAAGGGCATGTGCACTGATCGATGCAGCATCAAAACTCAGTGTTTCAAATTTATCGACTCCCTGTATAAGGGAAGCAACAGTTTGTTCATCAAAAAGAACTCCTGTCTTTTCATTTATTATGATATCGGAGGCACCCCCCTTTTTAAATGCGATAACAGGAATACCCGCAGCCTGTGCTTCGGCCATGACAATACCAAAATCTTCTTCTGCTGCATATACAAATGCTTTAGCCTGGCGTAAATGCATTACAAATTCACTGTGCGACAAGTAATCTTTTATGATAATATTTTTTCCCGACTTAGCTCGAATAACATCTAGCTGTTCTCCGTTTCCTGCAATAATCAATTGTTTATCGGGCATTTTTGTGAATGCTTCAGCAATCAGATCTAATTTTTTATAAGGAACCATGCGGGCCGCCGCAAAATAGTAATCACCTCTACTAGAAGACGGCGAAAACTTGATCGTATCGGCAGGAGGAAATATAACCGCCGAAGAACGACCATAGATCTTTTGTATTCTTCTCGAAATATAATGTGAATTGGCAATGTAGTGGTTTACACGATGCGCGCCCGACTGATCCCAGATTCTTATTTTATGCAATACCCATTTCACAAAAGCACCTTTGAGCCCCTTCTTTAACCCATTATCCTCAATATACTGATGATAAAGATCCCATGCATAGCGCATGGGTGAATGGCAATAACAAATATGCAATTGCTCACCATTTGTCAAGACCCCTTTGGCAATTGCATGAGAAGAGGAAATTATGATGTCGTACTTACGAAGATCCAATTGCTCAATAGCATACGGAAATAACGGGAGATAGTTCCTAAAATACTTGCGGGTAAAAGGTAGCTTTTGAATAAATGTAGTTGTAACCTTTTTGTTCTTAATAAATGATCGTTGTTGTGGCGGAACAAAATCGACCAATGCATAAAGATCTGCCTCTGGAAACACTTCCAGCATCTGCTCAACTACCCGCTCCGAACCAGCATAGGTGTCAAACCATTCGTGTACGATTGCAATTTTTTTATTTTCTGAATATGACATTTAAAAATGAGCTGTAGAGAGCAACAGATCTGTTAATATATCCTGCAAGATAATGAAAATGAAAGTCTGGAAAAACAGCAAAACAAAACAACGACCAAGAGCGATGTGCGTCCCATTCGTTTATTGCTTACCCTTTATTGATATCTGATCTTTAAAGTAAAAAAAAGTATTCAGAAAAGCAAACAAAAGCACGCCCTGAGATCGGGAGAATAAGGATTCAGTTAAGGAGGCGATGAAAATAATTACAAGAAACTGAATATAGTTTTTATGATGGTCTCGCAACGCCTTTTGAAAAAAGAAAAAAAAGCAAAACATATAAGTCAGCATCCCTAAAAGACCATGTCGAATCCCTTCTTCCAGAAACTCATTGTGCGCATTAAAATACTTCCCTGCAGGATCAAAACCGGGATGCGAATTACGATAACATTCATTCATTAAACCAGTGGTATTACCAGATCCCGCTCCAGTAAAAAGGTGATGTTGAATGATGTCCCATGCACAATCATAATGTACCATTCGGGTGTTGATACTAAGAATAAAGAAACGCTTTAATCCCGAAGCACTGTTCAATTCATTTTGATGTTGAAGGTAATATAAAGCAGCACCAAAAATCAACACAACAAGCAATAAGGAAAGAGAAACCGTCAAAAAAATCCTTGTTCGCTTTGCGCGAAGAAAAGAAAAATGAATCAACAACATGAAAAAGAAAGCCAGCCAGGAGGTCTTAGCCTGTATCAGATATAAAAAAAAGAGCAAAATAATAAAAAGGAATACTGTCCACCAATGATGACGTAATTCATCAAGCAAAAATGAAAGAGCAAGGAGGAGATATATACCAAAATAAGGCCGATGCAATACCAGATAATTCTCATACGAAGTATAGTCAAGCACGTCAATCAGCGAATAAGAAGCATTCCCTAAAAAACGTAATGAACAGATACATGCCAGGACCACGCCCGCAATAAAAGATCTTTGAATCAACTGAAAAGAAACAGATCGATGAAATACACTCCAAACCAATGGGAAAATGAATAAAGGAAGTTTAATAGTTAAATTAGAAAAGACTTCTGCTTTGGCACCGCCATGTATAAAACTAACCAACTG
>CAZZJD010000098.1:0-6201 GCA_964654305.1 uncultured Chitinophagaceae bacterium | reverse complement strand
GGCCAAACTAGGATGTTGGATCCTGTGAAACACATCCAAGCTTAGTTTTTGTGTGTAACACAAAAACAAACGGAACAATGACCAGATAACAGAACTGATCACCATTTATAACAATATGCTTTACACTAAAAATATTACATAAAACCGTACTACAAACCGACTCAGGTGGGCTAGTATATATACTCAGGCCATAGAATCAACCATGTTAAAGGAACTCGGCAAAATACACGCGTGACTTCGGAGCAAGCGTGGCTAAAAAGACACAGAAAATAGCCGACAGCGACTGTTTACCAAAAACACAGGATAGTGCTAACATTGTAACAGTAATAACTTTTTACTGTTCTGGATGTAAACCATCCGACGCCTGCCCAAAGGTGAATACAAACGGCGGCAGTAACTCTAACTGTCCTAAGGTAGCGAAATTCCTTGACGTTTAATTGGCGTCCTTGCATGAATGGCTGAACGACTGTCGGGCTGTCTCTAACATGGAATCTGTGAATTTGAAATCCTCGTGCAGATGCGGGGGGTGCTGGCAACGGACGAAGAGACCCTATGCAGCTTTGCTGGGTGCTAAGAGTTGGTCGCGAATAGTTTTAGTGGCATACATATCAAAAATTTGTACCACATAAAGCAAGACATTTACTCTTACCCTCAAGCTTTACTGGGACGGTGATCCTCAAAATAGTAACGGGGATAAGCAATGGCAGCATCTGTTCTTAAATGGAGAATGCTGCTTGACTGTAAGATTCACAAATCGAGCAGGGGTGTACGCCGGCATTATTGACCCAGGGTAACATTATTATAAAATAAAAAGCATGGCTAGCCGATTTGGCTGTCACGCTATACTCGCGTAGGATTAGCGAGCTGGGTTGGTGACGTTTTTGAAGCAGCCCAAGGCTTATCCTTAGCCTGTCTTATAGGTAATAGGCCACGGTGGCACTGAAAAGGGGCCACAGTTCATTTGAACGCAGCAGTACTGAATTTTGGTCAATCGCTCGAAAGGCGGAACCAGATGCCGTTAACATTTTATATAAAAAAAACAATGATTATTGCTTCTATTTTAATTTTAATTGTTCCTGTGTTATTAAGTGTTGCTATGTTTACACTTGCTGAGCGTACTGTCATGGCTTCCATGCAGCGTCGTATTGGACCACAAGTTTCTGGTATTGGTGGACTATTACAACCTTTTTGGGATGGTTTAAAACTAGGTGTTAAAGAGCCTGTTTTACCAGATTCCAGTTCTGCTGGTGCTTTTGCTGCTAGTCCTATGATTAGTTTCGTATTAAGCCAAGTTGCTTGGGTAGGTATCTGCATTTCTGATGCTTCCTTCCAAGGTCTTGTCATTATGGCCATTAGTAGTTTAGCTGTCTATGGTGTAATGCTTGCTGGTTGGGCCAGTAACTCTAAATATGCTTTCTTAGGCTGTCTACGTTCTGTTGCTTTAATGGTTTCCTACGAGTTAAGCCTAGGTGCTGCTTTACTATCCATTGGTTTATTCGTAACTGATGGAACCGGTATGAAATGCTTAAACTTTGCTGAGATGCCAACGACACCACAGTATGCTATGTTACCTCTTTGCTTGATTTTCCTAGTATGTATTTTAGCTGAGACTAAACGCGTACCATTTGACTTGCCAGAGGCTGAGGCTGAGTTGGTTGCTGGTTATAACGTTGAGTATAGTAGCTTAGGTTTCGCTTTGTTCTTCATTGCAGAGTACGCTAACATGGCTGTAATGAGTGCAATTGCTTCTATCTACTTTTTAGGTGGATTTAGTGCTCTAAAAATTACTGCTTTATTCTTTGCATTTGTTTGGACACGCGGTACACTACCTCGCTACCGCTATGACCAATTTATGCGTTTGGGCTGGAAAGCATTCTTACCACTAACTCTTGCTTTCTTTGCATTACACGCTAGCATTGCTGTTTAAATATTTATAAAATAAAACAATTATACACATTATACTGGCTTAGAACTGGGACCTGGTCTATGATTGAAAGATTAACTAATACAAATAAGATAAAAACTTTAATACCGGGTATCGTGGTATTAACGTTTGTTTTATAGTAATGCGCAAAGCTCATTACTAAAAAACAAAGCTTGGGTGTGTTTTACAGCACCCAACCTTACAATTTAACAAATAGAAACGTTCATTTAACCCGAAACCAGACGATCTAGCTGTGTGGCAGGTCTGGCATTTACCAGGACCGAACCGGTGTCTGTTGCAATAGACTCGGATGACCCTCAGCTAGGGGTGAAAGGCCAATCAAGTCTGGTAATAGCTGGTTTTCTGCGAAATATATCTAGGTATAGAGTGTGTACAAAGACCATTAATAATATAAGATGCTTTCTCATAATATGAATACAACTTTCCGTCTACGGACAATGCAGTCTAAACAGTTCATCGAGTTATTAGAGTTAACAAACTTAACACAAGCCGCGTTAAAGTTCCAGCACTTATTTGTAAATGCTCAAGTAAATGCACACAACCCACAGCGCTTTATGCAAATCATTCATCAAATTTGGAATGACCCGGACATTGTTCCTTTTCTTGCTTTGAAACACTGTTTTAAAAAGAAACAGCTAATTGTACCAGTATGGCACCACCCCGTTAATGTATTTGTTCGTTACCTTGATACAAAATCAGGTGGACAACGTCGCCTAGTTATTGCAACACCAGAGCAGCGATTAGCAATGTCAATTGTAAATTCTATTTTTCAAGCAAGTACATATAGTTGGACACCTAAAACTTTTGGTTTCCGACCTGGATTTGGTACAATCCACGCTGTTAATGTTTTGTCAGATTCTTATATTCAAATGCTTTCCCGTCCAGACTGTAACGCTGTTCTAGTAATGTTTGACTTACAAAAAGCTTACGACTCTGTCAACTTTTCTAAACTTGTAAACAAGTTGGAGCTGTATCGTCTACCATTAAGTTTAAAGCATTCTATTTGGCACTGGCATCATCCGAATATTTTTACCAAAATGAATGATAACTTAGATGGTCTCCCTCAAGGCTATAATTACTGTCCAACGGTTTTCGCTTGGTATTTGGATAAGTGCGTATTGTCAAATATTGCTTCATTTTTAACTCAACAACCTTACTCAAGTAAACCAAACAATATTATTGTTTATGCTGATAACTTTGCAGCTGTTATTGATAAAAACCATTTAGATGACTTTTTACTATTTGCCAACCTGTGTATTAGCTCAGAGGGATTACATGTTAAACCAGGATCTTTCACTGTTGTACATCCCAACTATTCAAAAGAGTCTAGTATTTCATGGCTTGGACACAAACTATGCTTAAAAACAGGTAGCATTTTTGTAAATCAAAGCACTAAAAATAGCGACAGTTTAGTACAAACAGATAAAGACCAAAAAAAATGCTTTAAAGCGTTTAAAGTAATGCTACAAACAACAAACTGGTTGTACCAAGTTAAAAGTTCAAACTGGCGTTTAACTCTTAAGTCATAAGATTGGATATGTCTCACCACTGTAATAAGTGGTGAAAAACACAACATTAATGATTTTTATTGTAGTCTTTTTTTTTTTATTGCCCCTCTTGGTATATATGCCGATATGGTTCGTTTGATTTATAGCAATGCGCAAAGCTCATTCCTATAAAACTAAGCTTGGATGTGTTTCACAACATCCAACGAATAAAAAAATAGAATTATACTAATGAGAAAAATAAATATAAATAACATAAAGTTACCCTGCACAACGGACAAAAGCTACGCTAGGGATAACAGGCTTATCCGCCCTTAGAGTTCCTATCGATGGGCGGGTTTGGCACCTCGATGTTGGATCATCGCATCCTGTGGCTGAAGGAGGTCACAAGGGTTGGATTGTTCGTCCACTAAAGCGGTACGTGATCTGAGTTCAGAACGTCAGCCAAAGCGCTGTGGCGTTATGTTGTAGTAATACAGCAGTAGATTTAACTCATATCGGTGAAACCTTTTATTCTTGAACTGGGATAAATGGCAATACCGAGGGAAGATTTCAGTTTAGATGTATGGCTAATGGTTGCTAAACAAGTAGACACATAATCATAACCATAAATGAAGGATTTACTAATTATTGATTTAGCTTATATTGCAGGTTTGTTAGACGGTGACGGCTCCATCATCGCACAAATTGTACGTCGTCAAGACTACAAATGGGGCTTTAAAATTACGCTAACGGTCCAATTAACACAAAAGTCTAACCGCCGAGTGTACTTGGAGAAACTATTTAGCCTACTTGGGGTTGGTTTTATTCGTGACCGCGTGAAAAACCAATTCAGCGTATCGGATTATGTTATAACAGACGTAAAACACGTATATGCTTTACTAAAAGCACTACAGCCATATCTGCGCATCAAACAAAAACAGGCCAATCTTGTTATCACTTTGATTGAGCAGCTGCCTTTAGCCAAAGAGGCACACCAGAAATTCATTCAGTTATGTTTAATTGTCGATCAAGTCGCTGCTCTAAACGACTCTAAAAACCGCAAGGTAACGAGTAAAACCGTCATTGAGCACTTTAACAAAAGTTAAAGCCGACTGTGCTAAAACAGATCTAAACTGTCATCCCCGTAGAGACTTCTTGGATACCTATGCTCGTCTAAATTTTTGTAACGGGTCGGTAGTCTAAGGGATACCCTTTTGTGTGGATTAGGGTATAAAACGTTAACTCCTCTAACACATTTAGAGGATGAAGGTATAGTCCATCCTCTTCCTAATAAATAAGGAAGAGACTCATATAGGTAAATCATCACCTATTGATGCGTGAGACAGTTCGGTTTCTATCTTTGTCAGCGATAAAACACTAAGGTGTTTAAAGCAAAATAGGCGCTGGGGACGAGTACGAAAGGACCAGCTCCCTGTAAACCTCTGGTTCACTTGTTGTCCTTTTTAAGGCATAGCAAGAAAGCTAAGTTTAAAAAGCCAATACTGCTTTTATCTAATAACAACAGACGTACTGGGCACACTATTGCTACAGATTTTTAATAAAGATAATGTTTTGTCAACACCCTGCAAGCACGTGCCAGAACAGTCGGTAAAGCGTGCGGTGTGAGTATAAAGCATCTTGACTAGGCAGGCAGCGCGTCTGAGCGAGTATAGTGAACTTCTCAAATGTTGGGTAATAATTGGAGGATCGGTCAAATGAGAAGATTCCAGTTGGAAAGCCGCTGACGAAAGTACCAACACTATAGTCACTGAAGCTTCAACGCGTAAGCTTGGGTAGCGAACCGGATTAGAGACCCGCAGTAGTCCAAGCCGTAAACAATTTGTAGTAAATACCTACAACGCCTGGTGATACGGTGGCAACACTATAAATCAAAGCAATTGACCGTGATAGAGATGCGTGGTGGAACATGCTGTTTAATTCGGTGATCCGCGCTAAATCTTACCATTCTTATTATATATAATTATTACAAACTAAAATCACAAAACATAAGAAAGGTACTTCCAAAAGGCCGTAAGAACCTATAGGGCGCATTCTTAAACAAAGTGCATCTTCTTGGCCCACACCCGTATAGCCCTCATGGGAAGCTGGTGAAACGGCAAACGTGCTTTTATGCACTCGTGGACTGGACTAGTCGCTTGCCGCACGGGTCCCACACCTGTCGCCTCTTATTAAATTAAAACGGCTTATAAACTTATCAAATTCAATCAATACTGGCTCAGTCGCAACCTTTTATTAGCATTTTACATTCCGAGGGTTTTTATAACCCCCTTAAGAAACCCGCAGTGCTGGCTCTTCTTTAAGCATTAATTACAAAACTGGATACACCTTCGTTGGATGCTGTGAAACACATCCAAGCTTAGTTTTTGTGTTACACACAAAAACAAACGTTTTTGGGTGTAAACACATAAACAAACATTGGGCCCTGTATAACACACCCAAGCTTAGTTATAGGGCTCATACTCAAAAACCAAACCTAAACTTACTGAACATTCCCACACTCCTTTTTATTGAATACTCATAAAAGAACTAACACCACACTACACCCTACACCACTAACATTTTAGCGCTTTTTTAATCCACTTTTCTACCTCAAAATGAGTCCTAGTAATAACAGAGGACTCGGCCCCCCACTCCCCTTATGAAAAACCCATTTTTACCCTTTTTCAACTCACTTTCCTCCTCAGCGTAGAGTCCTTAAGCGACACGCGACAGAAAAAGAGGCGACAGGTGTGGGACCCGTGCGGCAAG
>CAZZJD010000097.1:0-6222 GCA_964654305.1 uncultured Chitinophagaceae bacterium | reverse complement strand
AGCTGCTTTTTTTATCATGTATTATTCTCCATTGGCTAATTATATCACAGCCACCCTTCCCTTTATCTGCTATTATCTTGTAAAGGCGATGGATCTGATCTAATTGATACGTATTACCAACTTAAAATAAAAAAGGTGCTGTTTAAACAGCACCTTTTCTTTTAGAACCTATTGCTTACTTGACTTCTTCAAACTGAGCATCTTCTACATTGTCGGAAGCGGTTTGTCCGCCACCACTCTGCGCACCTGCTGCATCTGCCCCCGGTTGAGTACCACCAGCTTCCTGCGAAGCTTTATAGATCTCTTCGCTGGCAGCAGTCCATGCAGTATTCAATTCATTCATAGCCGCATCAATAGCATTTAAATCCTGCGATTTGTGTGCCTCTTTCAATTTCGTGAGCGCAGCTTCAATAGGAGCTTTTTTATCAGCACTTACCTTATCTCCAAACTCTTTCAATTGCTTCTCTGTTTGGAAAATTAAGCTATCAGCTGTATTAATCTTTTCTACCTTTTCTTTCTCTGCTTTATCAGAAGCTTCATTTGCTTTCGCCTCGTTCTTCATTCTTTCAATCTCTTCCTTACTTAGACCACTTCCTGCTTCAATACGAATTTTTTGCTCTTTACCGGTGCCTTTATCTTTTGCACTTACATGTAAGATGCCATTTGCATCAATATCGAATGTTACTTCAATCTGAGGTACCCCACGCGGAGCCGGTGGAATTCCATCCAAATTAAATACACCTAAGCTCTTATTATCTTTTGCCATGGGTCTTTCTCCCTGCAACACATGTATTTGTACGCCAGGCTGATTATCGGCAGCTGTACTAAATACTTCCGATTTTTTGGAAGGGATCGTAGTGTTGCTGGAAATTAGGGTTGTCATTACACCACCCATCGTTTCAATACCCAGACTCAAAGGAGTAACATCAAGCAATAAAACATCTTTTACTTCTCCGGTTAATACTGCACCCTGAATACCGGCACCGATCGCCACTACTTCATCGGGATTCACGCCTCTGTTGGGTTTTTTACCGAAGAATTTTTCAACGATTTCCTGTACTTTAGGAATACGAGTACTACCTCCAACCAGTATCACTTCATCAATTTCAGAAGCATTCATGCCGGCATCTTTCAAAGCTTGTTCACAGGGTTTTAAACAACGTACAAAAAGATTATCAGCTAGCTGCTCAAATTTGGCACGCGTTAATTTCAATACCAGATGTTTGGGTACCCCATCTACTGCAGTGATATAAGGAAGATTGATTTCTGTTTCAGATGAAGAACTCAACTCAATTTTCGCTTTTTCAGCCGCTTCTTTCAAGCGCTGTAAAGCCATCGGATCCTTACGCAGATCCATATTCTCCTGCGACTTGAATTCATCTGCTAACCAGTCGATAATCACTTTATCAAAATCGTCACCCCCTAAATGGGTATCTCCATTGGTAGATTTTACTTCAAATACACCATCCCCAAGCTCAAGCACAGAGATATCGAATGTACCACCACCTAAATCGAATACGGCAATCTTTTGGTCTTTATTCTTTTTATCCAAACCATAAGCCAATGCCGCTGCCGTTGGCTCGTTCACGATACGCTTTACCGTCAAACCGGCAATCTCACCGGCTTCTTTAGTAGCCTGACGCTGTGCGTCGTTAAAATAGGCAGGTACAGTAATGACGGCTTCTGTTACCTCATGACCCAGATAATCTTCGGCAGTCTTCTTCATTTTTTGAAGCACCATCGCTGAAATTTCCTGTGGAGTATATAAACGACCGTCTATATCAATACGGATGGTATTATTTTCGCCCTGCACCACTTTATAACTCCAGTGCTGTATCTCCTGGCCCACTTCGTCGAAGCGACGGCCCATAAAGCGTTTTACAGAGTTAATGGTATTGATGGGGTTGGTGATGGCCTGACGTTTAGCAGGATCCCCTACTTTTCTTTCCCCATTTTTCAAAAATGCTACCACACTGGGGGTAGTACGGCGCCCTTCATCGTTGGCGATTACAACAGGTTCAGCGCCTTCCATTACGGATACGCAGCTGTTCGTTGTACCTAAGTCAATTCCTATAATCTTTCCCATGTTACGGAGTTTTATTTAAAGAATAAGTATCAATCATAGTGCCATGGGGAAAGAAGGTGAAATTTTGGCAGACGGGATCGATGTCGGTTGTTCGTTTTTCGTTTATCGTCTATCGTATTTCGGAAATCAAAGAATGACCAACGATCAATGAAACAGTTTGTCATTTTTGCCTGAACAACTCAGAATAGCTGACAATAATGCAGTTTAATATATGTCCTTAATGAGTGCTATTGTTTGATAAACTTTGCCACTAGATATCTTCCGCCTTGTAGTCCTGCCTTAATAATATATTGTCCGGCCTTCAATTCATTAACAGGAAGTACGCAAGATTTAGCTAACACATCGTAAGCCATGATTCGTTGTCCCATTATGCTGTATATTTCAACTTTAGAAATAATTTTTTCTGATTTAATGAAAACATTTTCCAATACGGGATTCGGATAGGTATGAAATGAAATTTCTGCCGGTTCTTCAGGACGAATATTGGTTGTATTACAAACCAGTTTATTTACATATGACCATATCTCATCATTCAATAAAAATGGTACAGGTAATCCATCGGGAGCCTCTCCCATCCTCACTAATACCAGATTTTGGCTGGGAACCACATTTACAAATTGTCCGTCTTTTCCCATCCCAGCATACATATCAGCAGGTGCATTCGGACACATGGTTCCATTGAAAACTAATTGCGAACTGGGTAGCATGTAACTAGTTTTGCCATTCAGCCACCATAGATATCCGTAGGATTTATTGATCTGCTGTGAAGTGTTTATCTGCTGATTAAAATACGTCATATCTGTCATAACAGGTGTGCCATTCCAATTACCTTTATTCAGCATCAGTAAGCCAAATCTTGCCATACTTCTTGCTGTACTGAAAAAAACATTATTATAACCTATTTTAACGAACTGCCCGGTCATACCTGTCGGATTTTTGAGTTTTAGGGTGGTATAGTTGTTCAGCGAAGTATTTGTAGCAATTTCCATAACACTGTCTAGTAATGTGTAAGGGCCGTTATGATAAGCCCAGCGTGTGCCCGCATCTGCTTTGTAGAGGAGACAGGATTTCAATGTGCAAAAATGATCAGGAACATTATCATCGAGCCCGGATGTCATGGTTAGCTGATTCCAAATAGTAATTTTATCTTCCTGCTGCGGGGTACAACTTGTCCATCCTTGTCCCAGGTATTTTGATGCCTTATCGCTGATTGATAATTTATTTTCCTGCTGAGCAATGCCTACCATAAATGCGGTAATCGTTTTGCCGGCGGAAGCCCATTGCCAGGGTGTGGTGACGGTATGGGTACCAAAATATTTTTCGAGGACAATTTTCCCATCCTTTAGAATGATAAAGGCTTTAGTGTTATTATCATCTAAATACTTATATAAACTATCGATCCGGCTTTGACACCAGTTTAAAGATTCGGGTGCAAGCGTAGACCATGTAGTACCGCTTGTTGGCGGGAAATACAAGGACTGGGCAATGGACTCAATAGACATGAGCATCCAAAGAAAATATGGGAAAAGTATTCTTTTCATAATGGTTGGTTAGATAGAAAAGAACGGATAAAGTTTAATCAAACTACTTTTTACCTACTACCATTTTAAAACCGGGGACTGTCATAGAAGGAATTGTTTTCAAATGTTTCAATCCTGCCTTAGACTGCCAGCCAGATATTTCTGATTCAGACCAATTACCGGATTGACTGGTCAATGAAAAATACAAACCTGTTGCCGCGGCCATAATGCCTCCTTTTCCGGGCTTATCATTTCTAATCATTTCTCCAATCACATAAATTCCACCGGGTTTTAGGGATCGAGCGATTTTTTGTGCAAGTTGTTCATTTTGCTCAACCGTGAAATGATGCACCACATTATTGATCATTACCACATCATATTGATTCTCTTGTAAATCATCGGTCAGAACATTACCGGCCTTATAGCTAACAATTCCCGACTGATCATAACGTTTGGCGATGGCAGCAGCGGACTCAACGGCATCGGGAAGTTCCAGTATGGTCGACTTTAGTCCCGCATGTTTTTTACAAAGCTCAATGGAATACAACCCATGTGAACCTCCAATGTCTAGCATCTGGTTAGCTCCTTTAGGAACCGGAATTTTTCCGGCTAATTCTTTTGAAGCATTGACGGAAAGATCACGCATGCCTTCCTGATACAATTCCCATGCTTTCGAATCAAGAGATTTGCTATCATGCAGATCAAGGGATTTGCCTGTCCTGACAAATTCTTCCAAATGATTCAGATAATTCCATTCCAGTATCTGAAAACGCAATTTGCCACTCAGATTTGCTTCACTATCTTTCAGTAGCCATTTTTGAAATTTCTTTGGAATGGCATACATAATTCCGCTATAACTGATATATCCGGCTCCCGCTAGGGCATTTAACAGCTGACGAGTTGCATGTACTTGGGTATTACATTTTTGAGCGATCTGCTCAGCAGAGAGGCTATCTTTTCCAATGGCATCATAAATACCCAATTCTGCACCGGCCATGATCATTCTCGCCACGGTAAAATAAATTTGCGTTTCTATTAGTGGTAGCGGAACCAGATTGGCTTTGAGAGCGATCCATTCAAATGGATTTTCGGCAGTTAGTTTGATATTCATGCAAATAGATTTATCTCAATAAAGATATGTGAATAGAGTAAAATTTCAGCACTTATCTTTGGGGCAATTTTATAATTAATACCCGATTGCATGCAAATTTTCAAGTTTGGAGGTGCCAGTGTAAGCACCGTACTCAATATCCAGAATGTAGGAAAGATTTTAGATCAGTTTAACGGAGAAAAAATACTGATTGTCATCTCTGCGATGGGGAAAACCACCAATGCCCTCGAAGCGGTAGTGAATGCATTTTATAACGATCGCGATCAGGATAAGGCATTGCATTTATTTGCCCAGATCAAACAACAGCATATTCAATCGGCTACTGAACTACTGCATACACAACTACCGGATCTGATAGAACATTTCAAAACCTTATTTACCGAAACAGAATGGTTGCTACATGAAAAACCCGTGAGGGATTATGATTATTACTACGATCAAATCGTTTGTCAAGGTGAACTTTTAAGTACTGCGTTGGTATCCGCTTACCTTAATGAAAGTGGAAGAAAAAATCAGTGGCTGGATGCGCGAGATATCATGCGAACTGACAATCATTTTAGAGATGCGGCAGTAGATTTTATCCAGACAGGGAAAAATATTCAATCGATCGTCATTCCTCATTTTAACAATTACGATCTGATCATCACGCAAGGGTTCATCGGATGTACGGATGAAAATGAAAGTACTACCCTGGGAAGAGAGGGCAGTGATTATACGGCAGCCGTCTTTACTCATCTAATGGATGCGGATAAAGTAAGTATCTGGAAGGATGTGAAAGGTGTAATGAATGCCGACCCCAAACTTTTTCCGGATGCACAATATATCAGTGAACTGAATTATGATGAAGTGATTGAAATGGCTTACTACGGCGCACAGGTTATTCACCCAAAAACCATCAAGCCGCTTCAAAACAAGAGTATCCCTCTTTATGTAAAATGTTTTGCCGATGCCACCCTGCCCGGTACAGTCATTCATAATGCGCCGGTAAAAGACCTACCTCCTATTATAGTTGTCAAACAAAATCAGGCTTTGATAGAATTGCATACCAAAGATTTCTCATTCATTGGCGAACAACCGATGAGTGACCTCTATGAAATGATGGCTAAACTTAAGATCAAACCGAATCTGATACAAACACATGCTGTCAGTCTGCAGTTATGCCTTGATGATCGTGCAGATAAAATTGAGAAACTGGCGCTTGCCGCCACGGGACAGTTTGATGTTACAGTTCATAAAGGATTATCGTTACTGAGTATTCGTCATTACACTAATGAACTTATTGAGAAAATGACAACCGGAAAATCAATCGAGATTCGTCAGCAAAGTCCGAGTATGATACAGGTGTTGATGAAGTAGAAACTTAAATCTTAAAAGATAAGACCTATGAAACTGCTTCTTTTAACTTTTGAGTTTAAAAAAACATCAACCTATATCAACTACTTCTTTCACATGAATTTTTATTGTTACTTTCTTTGTCATTGCTACAAAGAAAGTAACCAAAGAAA
>CAZZJD010000096.1:0-6305 GCA_964654305.1 uncultured Chitinophagaceae bacterium | reverse complement strand
ATAGTTGCGGAGTATATCCAATGAACCAGGTGTCTGTATTTCCGTTGGTTGTGCCTGTTTTCCCGGCTATATTCATAGTTAATCCCATTCCCCTTAACCGAACACCGGTTCCGAAATTTATTACACCCTGCATCATCTGACACATGGTATAGGCGGCCGATTCACTCATAACCACCTTTTGCTTGGGTAGATTGGTGTGAATAACGTTTCCGTTTCTATCCTCAATCTTTGTGATATAGATTGGCTCTGTAGAAATACCGTTGCTTGGAAACATCGTATAGCTTTGCATCATTTCAAAAAGACTGATGTCTGCACTCCCTAATGCAATGGATGGGTATGGGGGCATATCAGATTTAATGCCTGCATTTTGA
The DNA here is from genome assembly GCA_964654305.1 of uncultured Chitinophagaceae bacterium. Classification (GTDB taxonomy): domain Bacteria; phylum Bacteroidota; class Bacteroidia; order Chitinophagales; family Chitinophagaceae; genus Lacibacter. The sequence goes on along the minus strand of CAZZJD010000096.1, from coordinate 5,934 downwards.
GCAAAAGTTATTACGGGTTTTACCCCAAACTGATTAATTAAATAGACGGCGGCAGGATTTTTAGAATATGCGAGGCAATTTGCCATGGCACCACCTTTTCCGGTAATCATCTTATCACCAAGTTTAATGGGGCCTGCCGGGAGTGGGGTTTCCGGACCAAATCCATTTTCTACGGCATAGGCATATAATATTGGTTTGAATGTAGATCCAACTTGTCTTTTTGTTTTGATGTTAACATGATCGTATTTGAAGCTTTTATGATCAATGCCTCCTACCCATACTTTCACCTCTCCTGTGAATGGATCCATTACCATAAATCCTGTTTGAATAGTAGTTTTATGGTACTTGATGGAGTCAAGAGGAGTCATAATAGTATCCGTCTCTCTTTCTTCGTTCCATGCAAAGATTTTCATTTTCGTTTTGATATAAAATGATTTTCTGATGGAAGCTTCGTCGATTTCCTCCGCTGCCATATTACGCCAGCGATCACTGTTTTTCATGGCATCTTCAAGGACTTTCTCTTGGTTTTCCCATACAGTTTCTTTTTTTATACCCGGAAGATTTCGAAAGTTTCTTTGCATCTCATTGAGGTGTTGTGCTACGGCTGATTCTGCATATAATTGCATTTTCGGATTGATGGTCGTATATATCTTTAGGCCATCTCTATAGATGTTATAGTTTTTCCCATTTACTTTTTTGTGTTCTTTGCACCATTTTTTCATTTCATCTCTTAATACTTCACGGAAGTAGGGTGCAATTCCTGAATTTTCTTCCATTTTTTTATAGTTCAGCGGAATGGGTTCAATTTTGATTGTAGCTGCTTCCGTTTCAGACAGGTAATTGTTTTTAACCATTTGCTGAAGTACTACATTTCTTCTTTGCTGAGCTCTTCTCGGGTCTCTTCTGGGGTTGTAGAGGGTATTACCTTTAAGCATACCAACTAATACGGCCGATTCATTTACATTTAGTAAGGCAGGTTCTTTTTGAAAAAAAGTTCGTGATGCGTTCCTGATTCCATAGATATTATCTCCAAATGGAACTGTATTCAGATACAAGGCAACGATTTCATCTTTGGTGAAATTCCGCTCCAACTTAACGGCAATGATCCATTCTTTAATTTTTTGCAGCACCCTCATCGGTGCAAAGCTGGAGTAATTGGTAAACAGATTTTTTGCAAGCTGCTGTGTCAAGGTACTCCCGCCTCCATCTCTTCCTAGGTTCACGATGGCACGCACGAGTGCAATACCATCAATTCCTGAATGGTCATAATAACGTTCGTCTTCAGTGGCAATAAGCGCGTTTATGGTGTTTTTTGAAAGGTCTTTGAACTCTATATTACTTCTGTCTTGCAGATAAAATTTCCCCATCAGCGTTCCGTCAGCAGCGAGCACTTCGCTGGATAAAGATGCAGATGGGTTTTCAAGTTCGTCCATGGAGGGCATATCCCCGAAAGCGCCCCAGTTGGCTAATGCGATAATGAGTACAAAGAAGGCTATACATATAAAAAATGCGCGCCACAATATCTGAACCGGTTTTGTCATTTTATACGGTTAAAATTAATGAACAAATGTAGGTCAATTTAAATACGACTGTTGTTATGAAAGTTTAAAACTTACCTTTTACATATTGCCTGATAAAGAGCAAATATTCACTCAGGTCTTTCCGCGTTTTAAGCATTTCCAGATTGTTTTCGGAAATGATCAGAAGTTGGTATTTGCTGGAAGCAAGCCAAGGAGTGATTTTTGACATATTGGGGGCTATTTCATCATAATAGCCCATTGATGAACCCAAAGTAGCAAAAGGCCCGATTTCAAGCCAGTTCATTTCGTCTTTTGGCTCGTATAATTTCAGAAAAATGTCCTGCCCTCCTCTGGAAGCATTATTATATCTCTGGAAAGCGATTCTGGCTTCATTTCTATACACTTGGTCTATCTGTTCAAAAACCATTAATACTAAGTAGGTTTCATTCGGATTATACACATAAACCATATCTATTCTTTCTTCCTTTAATGGTTTGAGTTCAGATCGCACAGGCGGAGTTTTTTTAATGAAACCATCAAAGGGAAGTCTACTCTTTACATCTATTAGATGAGAAACGGGCTCGATTCCGGAAGGAGGTCTTTTTAACGTAGTATGAATAAGAGGATAATTTATTATTGCCGGCAGCTTGAATGAATAAATCCTCTTAACGTCTTTAATCGGATTTAATACAGGCCGGTCTTCATAAGGTATTTCGAGTATTTTTTCTTCTTCTTTTTGGATGTTGGCTTGCTGGAGTATAGAAATCGTTTCCTTCTTTCTAATAATAACATCTTTCAGTATTGCTGCTTTGCCTGTGATCTCATTGCCTGAATATTGGGTTTCAATATAGTTGAGGTTTTGTAAAGCCAAACTATCTTCCTGAAGATGCAAGTAGCCTAATGCTTCGAGATATAATAAGTGTGGGGTCCAGTAAATATTTCCATATATAGAGTCTGCTTTTTTCTTGGCTTCCATAGCCTCGGCATAATTGCCAATTTTAAATAATGCATAAATTTTTTCATAAGGTAGATTTTCTTTTGCCCTGTCTTTTTCTGGCATTTGCTGATTGGAAACAGACGGCTTATAATCAGGATATTTTTCTTTCAGTGTGCGATTGTAATTTGCTGAACGTGTCTGGTCTCCCGATTTTTTAGATGTATAGATGAGTGCCGAGAGAATAGAATCTTCTTTATCAATAGTGGGGAATCTTTTTAATATTTCTTCAAGTATAAAGGTCGCTTGCCGGTAATCTTCCAGTTGATTTTTGTAGATAAAAGCCTGTTGAAGAAGGGCTTCTACTATGCGATTATTGGAGGCCTTTAAAGAGTCTTCTGTAAGGGGAAGGTTACTTTCAAGGGATTCAATGGATAATTCCTGCTCGTCAGCGGCCTGAGGTTGTGTGTTTAAACCTACCGTAGTAGGCTGATCTATATCTCCATCAATTCCACCCGGGTTGCCTGGCATAAAATTTTGTTGTGTGTTTGCAGCATCGATATCAGACTGCCTTCTCCAATTGTCTAAGTTTGGTCTTTTCCCCCAACGGGATTTAAAGTCATTAAAGCCTTTAGCTTTCTGACTATTATTATTAAAATACCAGCTGCCTGTGCTCGCAGAAGTTTGCAAAAACAAGCCTTGATCCAGATTTGATGAGTTTGCAGTTGAGGGGGTAATTGTTGTATTGCCATTATTCCCATCAGTATCACGAATTCCTTTTTCTTTTCGTAAGGCGCGGAGTATTTTTTTTAGCAACTGATATCTTTCTTTTTCACTTAATAAGGCAATACGCTGCAGGCTATCTTCCCTGTTTACGATGTCAATATGAACGACTAGTTCTTTCAGAATTTTTTTTCTTGTTTCAATTGCATTGATTTTGTCTGCTAGGATTGGATCTTGAGTGTTCAGACTATCATAAGATGCAGATGAGAGATAATATTTTTTTTGCTGATAGTAATAATCTGCAAGCTTTAAATAGGTTTTATTTTTCAGTTCTGTATTTTCGGTATTATATTTTGCGCTTTTGTTCAGTAGTTCAATAGCTTTAATCGTATCTTTTCTCTCTATAGCAATTCCAGCGGCTGCGTAATATAAAACGTCCTCAAATCCATCAAACCTTTCTTTTCTGGAAAGCTTCAACAGCTCATTGAAAGTGGTTTCAGTGTCATTGCCTTTACTATTTTTTACAATCTGTGCTTCATAAATTCTAGCATGAATATAAAGAACTGGATCTGGGGTATGTTTTTTTGATCGAGCATAATAATATGAGGCCTCATTATTTTTTTTAAGTTTTGTATATAGTTGAGCAAGCAGATATTCCCATCTTGAAAGATCTGTTTTGTTAGTGCAATTCCTTAGAGACTTTTTTAAATAGTATGTGGTACTATCCCATTGCTCTTGCTGATAAAATACGAATGCCAGCACTTCATCCAAAGAACTGTAGAGTCTTTTCGGGAAATATTTATCTCTTTTCAGTAAATGGCATAGAGATATTGCTTCAGGGTACAAACTGTCTGCCGCGTATGTTTTTGCAATCCATAAAAGCGCTTCATTTCGGCTGGGGGGCTTTGAAAAAATTCTGCGAATGATTCCTCTTTTTTCTTTTGTACTAATGTTTAGTTCCCCTTTGGTGTTTCTACTGTTACTTCCGACCACAATATTGTATTCATCTTTAGACTTTGGGAAAAAACGATAGTTTACAAACTGAAAAATACGGTATGCCGAATCTAGCTTTCCCCAATGAAAATAGGCTCTCCCAACAAGCATATATAAGTTGTCTATGTAGCTGTTTCTTAAGTCGTGAAGTACAATGCCAGCTGATGCTTTATAAATAATCGAATCAAGTTCAGTTGAGTCTGCGGCGGTTAGATCAGTTGAGTAATTATAAAAAGGAAGAAGTTCGGTGAAGTCATCCCTATGTGCAATTTTAGCTCTCTCTAAAATGTTTTCCATTTTTAGATTTGCATTATAATAATAATTATAATGTGTAACCATACCCTGATAAACTTTTCTGGGAATGGTAAACTTCATATCTTCTGATTTCTCCGAACGCAGGGTCTTGTCTTTGTACTTCTGCGGTTTATTTAGGGGGATAATATAGTCGGGTTGTGCAAATCCGCAGAGAGGCGCAAAACTACCTGCTAGATAGATTATAAGTAAGCAAAACAGGCGAATTTTGGGCATCTTGTCCGCGAATTAAAGTGGGTTTATTTCAAAAATATTCGAAATCATCTTAAATTCATCGGTGAAAATGATAATTTCGGTCATTAGCGACAAATTTCGTAAATTTTAGGCATGTCCAAACTATTTAATCATAGTGAAACTTTTAAAAGACTTCGAAACCGTTACCGGCTTGTCGTCATTAATGATGACACTTTTCAAGAGGTTGTCACCTTTAAATTAACACGTATGAGCGTGTATATAACGCTATCTACGGCATTTGTATTATTAGTGGGGCTTACAGTGGCTTTAATTACATTTACTAATTTAAAATACTATTTGCCTGGATATGGTACACAGGCTCAACGGAAAGAGCTGGTTCAGTATAAGAGGAAAATAGACTCCTTAGAAGTATCTATAAAGCAAAAAGATGTATATCTTGGTCATCTTAAAGAGGTGCTTACTGGCGACACAAAAGCACTCTCTCAGTTAGATACAGCTATGCTCGATGTGCCGGAATATGAAATTATCACACAATAATTAATAAATTATGATGCTCAAAAAATCAACCACTTCTCCCGTTGAAACAGTAGCAGGCTTGACTACCATCGTTGCTGCCGGAACAGAAATCAACGGAAAAATTAACAGTAACGGAGATGTCCGAATAGATGGGAATTTGATAGGAGACATTAAAACTACAGGAAAAGTACTTGTGGGAGTTAATGGAAAAGTGCAAGGAGATATGCATGCTCAGCAGGCTGATATAATGGGGAAAGTAATCGGAAATCTGCATGTGGCAGAGTTGCTTAGTCTCAAAGCTAATAGTGTAGTAAAAGGCAATATTTATACCGGGCAGCTACTGGTAGATCCGTCGGCTTCTTTTAACGGGGAATGTCATATGGGGGTGGTTGAAGCTATGGCGCAGGTGGTTGCGATTCAGCAAGATGTACAAACTGCTTCCGGAAATGTCTGATCTTAAAGAGTCGCCTGATAATCGATTTTTACTATTAAGATATGCCGGCCTTGCATTGCAATGGATTATTATTATACTCATGTCCATTTATGGAGGAAAGAAATTCGATTTTTGGCTTCGAATTAAACAGCCTTTATTTTCCTGGATTTTACCATTACTAAGTATTGTGGGCATGCTGATTCATATAATCAGAGATACTTCTGCTCCGAAAAAGAAATAGTTTTATGCAAACAGTCTCCTTTAATCGTCTCCTAAGCCCAATCCTATTTTTTGTCTTTTTACCGATG
>CAZZJD010000095.1:0-6345 GCA_964654305.1 uncultured Chitinophagaceae bacterium | reverse complement strand
CCACACCTCCACCGACCAATCCCAGCAACACACTTTCTCCTATGAATATTCTTCTAATAAAAGATTCATTGGCACCCCATGATTTCAATATCTGAATGTCTTTGTCTTTCTCCAAGATCATTAAAGTAAGTGTTCCGATCATATTGAAAGAAGCAAGAATGAGAATAAAACTCAGAATACCGAATATGACCCATTTCTCTGATTGCATAATGGCATAAAGGGTTCTGTTCTGTTGATAGCGGTCTTCAATTACAAACGCACTGCCCAATAAAGACTGTAAAGATTGAATAACATCATCTTTAGCTTTGACATCCTGAAGTTTTATTTCTATACCTGAGAAGGTCTGATGGTTTACCCCAAGCATTTCTTGAATGGTATGAAGATCAGTAATCGCATAACGGTTGTCAAATTCCTGCTGAATAGAAAAGGTACCGGAAGGGTAGAGATTAAAAGTGCTGATCGCATCCAAAGGATTACCGGTAATGGATGCATTTTTTTTAGGTAGATATGCAGTTACGGGTATCAAGGATCTGTCTGTTTGCAGTTGTAATGCGTATTCTATGGCGCTTCCAATCACAACAAAAGGTTGTTCTGCCGTACCGGTAATGAAATTTCCTCTTATCATTTTATCAGGAAGACCGGATACTGTACTGTAATTAGAATCTACCCCTTTTAAAATCAGGTTGACCCTATTGTTTTCATGCATGATTATGGCATTGGATTCTGTGGCAACACTGATTTGACGGATACCCTTAACTGAACGGATACTGGAAATCTGTTGGGTATTTAATTCAAATAAAGAAGTTTGTTTATTTGTGATGCGGATATCAGGGTAAAATGAGGCATACAGTGTCTTTACTAAACCATCAAAGCCATTAAAAATACTTAGCACTATAAGTAGGGCTGCAGTACCTACAGCAATTGATATTCCTGTAATGCGTGCAATGATGGTGATTGCCTGTACTGATTTTTTCGCTTTAAAATACCGCCAGGTAAATAATCCGTACAAGGGGAGTAATCGCTTACTGAGCATCTGCATTGGATCTTATCCTTCAGTTTTGTTTGAATCTTCTTTGTGGATTTGCTCGAATAATTTTTCGAGTTTAAATACCTGTTCCAGTGTATCGTCTACAAAATATTTTAGCTCGGGCATTCTTCTTAACTGATGCTTTACTTTATTGGCAAGTGCTCTTTTTATTTCATGTGCAGCATCTTCGATCCTGTTAAGGATGATTTCCGATTTATCGGCCGGGAATAAACTCAGATATATGCGGGCTTCCAGTAAATCGGGTGTAACTTTCACAGAAGAAATGGACACCAGACTTCCTTCTATCATATTCAGGCTCATTTTGGCGAATATGCCGGTTAACTCTTCATGCAATACCCCTGCTACCTGCTTTTGTCTTTTACTTTCAGTCATATGATAAGCTTTGTTTCAATTCCTCCCTACAAAAGTACCCCAATTGCAATTAAAACGGGAAATTTATCATAAGCCAAATAGGCTTTCAAAATATGACGCTTTCATGACAAAGCTCAGGGGGGATTCCTGCAATTTTGCAGCCGGATGAGGATTTATCAGAACATACCTCTTTTTGTATTTGCTTTTTTTAATTCATTCTCTTTATTTGCTCAGAGTGAAATACGGGATAGTTTGTTCTCGCAAAATCTGAACGAAGTAGTTATTACCGCTACCCGTACGGAGAGGAAAGTTGGCAATTTAGGATTGCCGATTACAATCATTTCTCAAAAAACCATTCAACAATCTGGCTCTCTTCGTCTGAATGATATTTTACAGGAGCAAACAGGGCTAGTTGTAACTGGTGGTACGGGAAGTAGTGCAGTAGGGGGAGGAGTGTTTGGTAATGGAATTCAAATGCAGGGCTTATCACCGGATCATACCATTATACTTTTAGATGGCGAGCCATTAATAGGCAGACAGGGCGGCGTGATGGATCTTTCTCGGTTTGCTGTTGGAAATATACGTAAAATAGAAATAGTGAGAGGCCCGTCTTCCAGTCTTTACGGCAGTGAAGCTATGGGAGGGGTTGTAAATATTATCACGGAGCCCATTATTGGGAAATCGAATCGTTTCAGTTTGCGTACCGGTTCATTTGATCAGGCAGATATTGTTGTGAGCGGAAGCTATGCAGATAAAAATTCCGGGATTTATTATTTCGGGAATTTCAATAGTAGTCAAGGGTATGATCTGGATCCAAGTCGAATTGAAAAAACACAGGATCCTTTCCAGAATCTTACGGCACATGCCAAAATATGGTTTCGTTTATCTCCTAAAACAAAACTTACAATCGGCAATCGTTTTTTTCAATCCAATCAGCAAAGTTTTTATGCCGTAAACAGTAATGCGATCAATGTTGGCGGAACGGGTGTCGTATCTGATTTTAATATCAATCCCGTTCTTGTTCATAAGTTCAGTGAAAGGGTAAGCTCACACCTTAGATTGGTGATGAATGATTATCGATTTACACAGGATCTTAGTTTACTATCGGATAAGTCGTCTTATTATTTTGATGATTTCATGCAGGGGTTTTACCGTGCAGAAAATCAAACTGATATCATCCTCAATAAATCCATGCAACTGACAATGGGAGGAGGATATACAAAGAATACGATTTCGACCACTCGATATAAAGACAGACAAGAACAGAATGCCTGGCATGCTTTTACTCAGCTGGAAGCCTCTATTGGTAAAAAAATCATTTTGATACAAGGTATACGTTATGATTATAACACATCTTTTGCTCCCTGCATAAGCCCTAAGTTGTCTATTGCATATAAGCCCAATAAAGCTTTGGGCATTTCTGCTTCTGCTGGCAGAGGATTCAAAGCACCCGATTTCCGTCAGTTGTATTTGAATTTTACCAATGTTGCCGGAGACGGATATAGTATTTTCGGAGCCAATGAGTTTTCGGTTTCGTCGCTGGAAAAACAATTACAGGAAGGATTAATTGCAGCAGTATTGCCGGCTGCCTATTCTATAAGTTCCCTTAAACCGGAAACATCAACAGGCATCAATTTCGGTTTTACTTATCATTTTCCATTTCATTTACATCTTGATGTGAACCTATTTAGAAATGATATAGATAATCTCATCAATTATCTTCCTGTAGCTACAAATAATAATGGGACCCCAGTATTCAGTTATCTCAATATTAATCGAAGCTTTACTCAAGGTATTGAAGCTGTTGTCAGATATAGCTTTAAAAATTTTGAGATTACGGGCGGCTATCAATATTTAGAAACGGGAGATAAGGATCTTATTCAAAAATTAGAGCGGGGTGAAGTTTTTGGTAGAGATGAAGTATTAGGCAGTTCGCGCCGTATGAAAATATCGGACTATTCAGGGTTGCTGAATCGAAGTAAACATCTGGCGCATTTCAAAGTGTTTTATAATCATGAGCGAACTGGTTGGAATGCCTCTCTGCGTTGTATATACAGAAGTCGTTTTGGAGTATTAGATCTTGACGGAAATGGTTTTGCTAACATGGATGACGAATTCGCGCCCTACTTATTTCAGACAAATACAACGGTTGGTAAAAAAATAAATCAAAAAATATCAGCACAAATTGGTGTCAACAATCTTTTCAATCAGATCAATGCCAGATGGATGCCTAATATTCCGGGTATCAACTGGTTTATATCCATTCAAATACAATTTTCACATAAAACAAAACCACAATGAAACAGTTCAATTTTTTAAGTGCAATGATGTTATTAATCTGTTTTACATCCTGTTCTAAAGAGGAAACGGCTGTGCCGGTATCGGGGGATAAAACGATTGAGTTTTTGGTAAACGGGAGTCCTTCGTCAGGCAACTATACTTTTTTCAGCTTTGCTGAGGGAACAGAAATTCCAGTAGCTGACTCAAACTCTTTGAAATGGGATTTCGCAATGCGTTTCGAAACTTTTATTATTAACAGTAAAGCCAGTGGTCCCGGCAATGCCTATGTGCTTATATTGAACCAACCTTATTCGGAAGTGATATCAGGTGCGCTTCCGGGTTATAAGCAGGATACCAGTGTTGCTCAAAAAGCGATTAAAGGGGCAGAGTGGTATAATTACAATCCCACAACCCGACAATTCAGCCCGATTGCAGGTAAGACATTTTTATTTGTAACTGCGAATTCAAAATATGCAAAAATGGAAATATTAAAAGCAGATCCGGCAGATAACAATGGAAATCCTGTTGTGCCCCCAACAAGACCTACCAGGATTAAATATACTTTGCGATATTTCTATCAGAAAAACGGGTCTCCCAATTTTTTATAAAGTGCACTCAGCCCGGCGAAGCCGGGCTTTTTTATGCCTGCTTACGCCCTGACTTTCCTACCTTTGCAGCCTTAAATTTATACGGTATAAGCATTTGATATGAGTGTGAAGTATAAGGAATTCAGCCAATTAAATCTGCCAGAGATTGAAAAATCGATGCTCAGTAAGTGGGAGCAAGAGCACACTTTTGAAAAAAGTGTAGAACTTAGAGCTGAGGCAAAACCATTTGTTTTTTATGAAGGTCCGCCCAGTGCCAACGGAATGCCTGGCATACATCATGTGATCTCACGTACATTGAAAGACCTGGTTTGTCGCTATAAAACTATGAAAGGCTTTAAGGTCAGCCGTAAGGCCGGATGGGATACGCATGGATTGCCCATCGAACTAGGGGTTGAAAAAGAACTTGGCATCACCAAAGAAGATATCGGTACTAAAATTACCATTGAAGAATACAATGCCAAATGCCGCGAAGCGGTGGTGCGCTTTAAAGACAAATGGGATGATATCACCAAGAAGATGGGCTATTGGGTAGATCTGAATGATCCCTATGTTACCTATCACAATGAATATATTGAAACCTTATGGTGGTTGTTGCAACAACTCTATAAAAAAGGCTTTCTTTATAAGAGCATCAGCATTCAACCTTATTCACCTGCAGCTGGTACGGGACTTAGTTCGCATGAACTCAATCAGCCCGGCACTTATAAGAATGTAAAAGATACCAGTGCCACCGTAATGTTCAAAGCGGTAGATAATGATAAGAGTATTTTGCTTTATCAAGCCAGTGGAGGAAAAGAGGTTTTCTTTTTGGCATGGACTACCACACCCTGGACTTTACCTAGTAATCTGGGATTGACGGTGGGTCCGGATATTGATTATACATTAGTGCAAACCTTTAACCCTTACACTTTTCAGGAAGTGTATGTGGTGCTGGCAAAAGCGTTGATTGGTCATTATCTTAGAGCAGAAGATGAGAACGGAGATTTCGAGGCGTTTGCACCCGGACAAAAAAATATTCCATGGAAAGTATTGGCAACATTTAAGGGGAGTCAGCTGGAAGACATACATTACGAACAATTGCTTCCTTACGAAGCCAATAATCTTGATGCGATTCAGTCTATAACACCCGATGCAAAACCTTTCCGAATTCTGTTGGGGGATTTTGTGACGACACAGGATGGGACCGGTATTGTACATACCGCGCCCGCTTTTGGAGCGGATGACTATAAAGTGGGTAAGAAGTATGGTATTGGAATATTAACCATGGTTGACAGAGAAGGGAAGTTTGTAGAGGGATTGGGTGAATTCAGTGGTCGTTATGTAAAGAATTATAAAGATGAAAAAGAATATGCAGATGTGAATGTAGATATCTGCGTTAAGCTCAAGAAAGAAAACAGGGCATTTAAAGTTGAGAAATATGAACATAGTTATCCGCATTGCTGGAGAACAGATAAGCCTATCTTGTATTATCCGTTGGATGCCTGGTTCATTCGTACAACGGCATTGAAGGATAAGATGGTGGCGCTGAATAAAACTATCAACTGGAAACCGCCGGCTACGGGAGAAGGAAGATTTGGCAACTGGCTCGAAAATATGGTCGATTGGAATTTGAGCAGAAGTCGTTTTTGGGGAACTCCCTTACCCATCTGGCAAACGGAAGATGGGGAAGAAGAAAAATGTGTGGGGACCCTTGAAGAATTAAGAGCAGCCTGTAAGGAATCTATAGATAAGGGTATTATGCCTTTTGAAAAAGGCTTGAAGAGCGCGCAAACACCAGAAGAATATGTACAGAAGATCACTTCCGATCTTCATAAGCCATTTGTAGATGAAATAATTTTAGTGAGTCCTTCCGGTAGGCCCATGAAGCGTGTGCCTGATCTAATAGATGTTTGGTTTGACAGTGGCGCGATGCCATATGCACAATGGGGCTTGGATCATGAGAAGGTACGTAATGGCGAAAAATATCCATTTAAACTTCCAAAAGGAGTTAATCGCTTCGAAGACTTATTCCCTGCAGATTTTATTTTAGAGGGTAAAGACCAAATCAGAGGATGGTTT
>CAZZJD010000094.1:0-6426 GCA_964654305.1 uncultured Chitinophagaceae bacterium | reverse complement strand
ACTCATTTTAGGTATTGTTACGTGCGGACTTTATCTGATTTACTGGAATATTAAAACAGCAGAAGTCATAAATGCCGTGGCTGGTAAAGAAGTTATCTCTCAGTCAATTGCTATTCTTTCTGGCTGTTGTATGCCGGTGAATCTTTACTTCTATTATGTTATAGGAAAAGACGGCTTGCCCAAATTGTACGAAAGAATTGGTGAACAGGGAAAAGATCAGTCTGTATTATTGCTGGTATTGGGTTTCTTTTTTCCGATGGTATCAGCCATGATTGTTCAAGGAGATATCAATAAACTATATCAATAAGTCTGTCAACATACGAAAAATGTGGGTGATTGCTGGGATATGTATAACCCTGGCAGCACCCCTTTTTATTCATCATTTTTCCCATTCAGATATTGAGCTTGAGCAATCACTTTGTCCGTTTAAACTACTGACAGGATTTCCATGTCCGGGATGCGGTATCACCAAGTCGCTAATTTTCTTATATCAAGGTAATCTGATGAAAAGTTTCTCCTATCATCTGCTTGGTCCTCTTTTTTTTATCGCCTGTTTGTTCCTTCTGTTGCTTATGATCGTAGAGTTGGTGACGAGCAAAGTTTATTTCAGAAAGCATCTGTATAATAAACAACTGGCATATTGGATGGGGGGGCTACTGGCGGTTTATCATACCATTCGTCTTATTATATTTGTTTCAACACACGATATCACATCGATCCTGAAAGAATCTGTCTGGATGTAGAATTTATTTTTTCATTTCTTCTAACTGCTTCTGCATATCTAGCATGCGATCGCGCAATCGGGCGGCTTCCATAAAATCAAGATCTCTCGCCGCTTTCTCCATCTTCTTTTTCACTTCTTTAATTGCTTTTTCCATTTGAGGGATCGTGCTATATGCCTCTTGCTCTTCTTCGGCTGCCATCGACATATTATCTAATCCCCCTGCTGCATAAGGTTTGTTTGGATCATAACCCTTGATATCAAGCACAGAAGTTTGTTTCATCACCTGCTCAATTGTTTTCTTCACCGTTTTAGGAGTGATATTATGCTCAATATTATATGCGATCTGTCTTTCTCTTCTTCTCTGCGTTTCATCAATGGTGCGTTGCATACTACCGGTCATTTTGTCTGCATAGAAGATAACAAGTCCATCCACATTACGGGCAGCACGACCTGCGGTTTGTGTAAGACTTTTTTCGTTTCTCAAAAAACCTTCTTTATCTGCATCGAGAATAGCAACCAGCGAAACTTCGGGAAGATCTAAGCCTTCTCTTAATAAATTAACCCCAACTAACACATCAATATCACCCAATCGAAGTTGTCTTAGAATCTCAACTCTTTCGAGGGTGTCCACATCACTATGTATATATTTCGATTTTATATCGATGCGTTGCAAATATTTGTCTAACTCTTCAGCCATTCTTTTTGTGAGCGTCGTAACCAATACGCGATCCCCTTTTTTAACACGCAGATCAATTTCGTGTAATAAATTTTCAACTTGATTGACGGCTGGTCGAATTTCAATGGGAGGATCCAATAGTCCGGTTGGCCTTACCACCTGTTCAACTACGACACCGCCTGTTTGCTCCAGCTCATAATCATCCGGCGTGGCACTTACAAAAAGCGCCTGATGTATCATGCTTTCAAATTCATGAAAGTTGAGCGGGCGATTATCCAAAGCACTCGGCAATCGGAATCCATAATCAACCAATACCATTTTTCTGCTACGATCACCTCCATACATTCCGCTGATCTGCGGAATGGTCTGATGACTTTCATCAATGATCAACAAATAATCTTTCGGGAAATAATCCAGGAGACAAAACGGTCTTGTACCGGGTTGTCTCCTGTCGAAGAATCTTGAATAGTTTTCGATGCCGTTGCAGTAACCTAATTCACGAATCATTTCCAGATCATAATTTACTCTTTCAGAGATACGTTGCGCTTCGATATATTTCCCGATCTTTTTAAAATATTCAGTTTGTGCTGCCGCTTCATCCTGAATTTCATGAATAATCTGTTGCAGCATTTCTTTGGGAGCGAGATATAAATTGGCGGGGAAGATAGCGGCGTGATCTACTTTCCCGATCCTCTTACCGCTTGTAATTTCAATGGTTTCAATCGACTCAATATCATCTCCGAAGAAACTGATCCGATATCCAAAGTCAACATATGGAAGATTGATATCGATGGTATCTCCTTTTACCCTGAAAGTACCTCTCCCGAATTCACCTTGACTCCGACTGTACAAACTATTTACAAGAGCATGTAAAAATCCCTGGCGGGATATTGTTTGTCCGGCAAAGATGCGAATGATCCCATTCTCAAATTCAGTGGGATTGCCCATACCGTAAATACAACTTACGCTGGCAACGACGATAATATCTCTTCTGCCGCTTAATAATTCTGAAGTTGCCTGCAGTCGAAGCTTATCTAATTCTTCATTGATGTTCAGATCTTTTTCAATATATGTATCGGATACAGGGAGATAGGCTTCCGGTTGATAGTAGTCGTAATAACTTACAAAATACCCAACTGCATTTTCAGGAAAGAATTGTTTGAACTCGCCGTATAGCTGAGCTACCAGTGTTTTATTATGTGTTAATACCAGTGTGGGCCTTTGTACATTTTGAATAACATTGGCCATGGTAAATGTTTTACCACTACCGGTAACACCAAGAAGTGTCTGATATTTTTCACCACTCAAAACACCTTCCGTTAGTTGTCGGATTGCTTCCGGCTGATCACCAGCAGGAGTGTATGGTGCATGGAGTTTAAAGGACATGATTCATAATTATTAATTAATAATTACTAATTAATAATTTCTTACCTCCCATCTCCATCGAACAGATTCCCTAATCCACCTAGAAGACTTCCTTCTTCTTTTCTGTTTACGGTTCCGTAAGAAAGAATTCTTCCTGCCAGTCTGGATATAGGTAATGTTTGAATCCACACTTTACCTGGGCCACGAAGTGTGGCAAAGAATAGGCCTTCACCACCAAACAATGTGTTTTTCACGCCCCCTACGAATTGAATGTCAAAGTCGACTGTATGTGTATAGGCAACCACGCAACCGGTATCTATTTTCAATAATTCACCGGGCTGTAATTCTCTTTCAAAAACATGTCCACCTGCATGGACAAAAGCCATTCCATCACCCTCAAGTTTTTGCATGATGAATCCTTCTCCACCGAACAAGCCGGTACCTAATTTTCGCTGCAGTGCAATGCCAACAGAAACACCTTTGGCTGCGCACAGGAATGAATCTTTCTGACAGATAACAGGTCCGCCTAAACGAATTAAGTCGAGGGGAATAATTTTTCCCGGATATGGAGAAGCAAAGCTTACTCTTTTTTTCCCATGTCCGATATTTGTATAAGCTGTCATGAATAGACTTTCGCCTGTCAGTAACCGTTTGCCGGCCGAAAATAATTTTCCCAAAAAACCCTGTTGTTCACCTGAGCCATCACCAAAGATGGTCTGCATTTGGATACCATCATCCATCAGCATAAAGCTGCCGGCTTCCGCTACGGCGGTTTCCTGTGGATCGAGTTCTATTTCTACATACTGCATTTCTTCACCTACGATGCGATAATCAATTTCATGTGCTAGTGGCATAGATAAATTTTTTTGAAGAGTGAAATATTTTCGCCAGAAATGTTTTTTGCGAAGTTATTATGTCGATTAAGAATATTGAAAAATAAATTGTTAAACGGTAAATACGCATTACAGGCTTACGCCTAAACTTAGCCCAAATGGAAAGAAAATTATATCCTCCGTTATTAAACCCGTAAAAGGCACTTCTCCAAAAAACCTAAAATTAATTTTATTTTTTTTCAAAGGATGTAATCTATACCCAAAAATCGGATATAAAAGATAGGGCTGATCTGTATGTCCAATAATTATCGTGCCTCCAATTCCTACCTCAAGGAAACTTCTTCCATTGCCAATATTAACGGAAATATGATGCGGTACAGTTATATATTGGTGATTGGAAGAGCATATATTGTCCCAGATACATATTTGAAACTCTTCATTGTATCCATAACCTATTTTACCTGTTAAAAAATAAGTCGGCCGCACAAAAAATCTTCTTTCATAGTTGATAGATATCCACGATGCGTCTCCCAAAACATTTACATAGACGTTATTTGAAGGACGTAGAGCTGAATCATCTTCCGATTTTTGTGCTTTAATAATAGTTGACGAGAATATTATAGTCGTTACGATGATAATCTTTTTCAAGATTGAGGAGTTTACATTGTAAATACGCGAATACTACAGGTATTTTCTGGACATCAAAAATATTCCCCCTCCGAAAATTATTTCCGATTTGTTAATCAACTTTTTTTATGATACTTATCATCAAATAACTTATTCGACAAAAATCTTTTTCTCCTTTCGAGATATAACTTGTCCTATAGGACTAACAACAGCTGGAAATATATTTTGTGTTAAAAGACGTTCTATTTCTGGCCTCATAAGCTCAGGTATAGCAATCAATAATCCACCATTCGTCTGAGGATCGGGGAGCAGATTAAATGCCTCCATCACATTTACATTTTTACCAAATGAAATATGCGACTGATAATGATTCCAGTTGCGATAGGTAGCATCTGGCACTACTCTTTGTGCCAGATATTTTTTTGATGCTTCAATAATGGGAATCTTATCATAATGCAACTCAATACTTAAAGCCTTATCTCCAATCATTTCGATGAGATGACCCAGTAAGCCAAAGCCGGTCACATCTGTCAAAGCATGTACCTCATTCATAGCGCCTAAAGTTGCGCCGATCTTATTGAGGGTTTTCATCCATTTCAATGCAGTTGTGTAATCGTCAGATTCTATCAATTTTCTTTTAATGGCCGTAGATAATATGCCAACACCTATGGGTTTGGTAAGATAAAGAAGGTCTCCTTCCTGTATATTGTTATTTCTTTTGATATTTATTTTGTTAATCATGCCATTTACGGACAAACCAAAAAACGGCTCGGGCGCATCAATACTATGTCCTCCTGCCAGCGGGATACCCGCTTCATTGCAAACGGATAAAGCACCTTCCAATACTTTTCCTGCAAGCGCAGGAGGAAGCTTTTCAACAGGCCAGCCCAATATTCCCAATGCAAGTATGGGTGTGCCGCCCATGGCATACACATCACTTATCGCATTAGCTGCAGCTATACAGCCGAAGTCAAAGGCTTCGTCTACGATAGGCGTAAAAAAATCTGTTGTAGAAATAATCGCCCGCTCATTATCTATCGCAACAACAGCAGCATCTTCAAAGCCTTCATTACCGGCAATCAGATTTGGAAAAGAGGTATGTTGAAAGGAAACAGATGTCAACATTTGTTGTAATACTGCAGGTGCAATTTTACAACCGCAGCCGGCTGCATGGGCAAATTCTGTAAGTCTGTATGCTGTTTGTTCCATGATCAGTTAAAAGTTTATAAAGTTCATAAAGTGTAAAAACAGTTAAAAAATAAATCTTCCTACTTTACAAACTTTGTATACTTCTCGTCTTACTTCTATCTAAATTATAACGGCTACTCTTTTCTTTCCAGATAAATAACTGCATTTTTCTCGAGTGTAGCAGAAAAGAATATCTGATATCGCTTTTCTCCACTATAGATTTCGAGCAGGCCTGTGTTCGGTGGAATCTTTCCAAGATTTTCAGCAAACAGTTCAATCTTATTCACCTTAGTTTTCTCTACGGGAATGTTGATTTTATAAGCACGCGCGGATAATCCTATTTTTTCAACTATGCGCACATCATTCAGGAATACACTTACGGTATCTCCGTCAATTTCCCCGTTATCATAAATCGACAAAGTGATGCTGTCTTCATAAATCACATAAGTTTGCGTTGTAACAGGTTCTGATTTTCTTTCTTTAATTGCAATTGTGTTGGGTACCGTTGCCGGTTTAATCGTTTGATTGCCGACACCAGGATTCATGTTATTGATATTGCCTGATATTTCAGCTTTTTCTTTTGTTTTAGTTATGCTTTCATCCGCTTTAGACGAAGGTTTCGTTTTTTTGTCTTTAGCTAATTCTTTCTCTTTGTTTTTTTCATTCGAGGATTTATTATTTTTTGCAATGATTTCGGCGTCACTTTCACGATCGAAATTCATTTCGTCGGCAAGATCTAAATCTTTCAAACGACTGTACAACTGTGTTTCCTTATGCTTTTTTTCTCTGATCACTGTAATTGTTCCCTTGAGCGGCATATAGTTTTTCCAGAAAGAGGTTTCCCAGGTTCCTGGCAGCACATCAGCAGTATCAGCAATATCATCCAGCTTAAAAAAGAATCGGGTCTTAATACCCCGGGTAGATACTTCGAAATTATTGGATACAGAACGATCGTCTTCTACGATTAATATTTTATTGGATACGCGTCCTGAAACTTTTAAAAGATTATAATA
>CAZZJD010000093.1:0-6508 GCA_964654305.1 uncultured Chitinophagaceae bacterium | reverse complement strand
TTACACCTAGTACCAAAGCAGCGGAAGGCCACGACGAAGATATCAGCCCAAATGAAATACTAGAAAGAGGTTTATGCACAAAAGAAGAATGGAGCACTATGTGCAATTATGCTTTATCATTATTTGAAAGAGGAAAGCAACTGGCTCTTCAAAACGGATTGATCCTTGGAGATACAAAATATGAATTCGGAAGATATAAAGGCCAGGTTATGTTGATGGATGAAGTGCATACGCCTGATTCATCCCGCTATTTTTATGCAAATGGATTTGAAGAAAGGCAAGCAAAAGGGGAAAAGCAAAAACAACTCAGTAAAGAATTTGTGAGAGAATGGCTGATCGAAAATAATTTTATGGGAAAAGAAGATCAATCCATTCCCGAAATGAATGAGGATTGGGTACAAACCATCTCTAATAAATATATTGAATTGTATGAAAAACTCATTGGCGAAAAGTTTGTTCCTGAAGTTTTAAATGAAGCGGTAACTTTTCAAAAGGTGGAAGATAGCCTAAAAAATCTAAGCGCCTCCTAAATCGGAGCGATCCCCATGTAAGGGTTTTCGGTTTCTGGCCTTATTGAAAATATTTCTGCCAAGATCTTTGCCTTTTCGCAATTGTTTTTGTTCTTCCTCGGGAAGATGAATAAAATCATTGCATTCTTTTGAACAACAACCCTCCCATTTTTCCTGGCAGGATTTACATTGTATAAAAAGTAAGTGACAGGCATTATTTATACAGTTCGTATGTGTGTCTGCCGGTTGCCCACACTGATGACATTTAGCAATAATATCTTCAGTCACTCTCTCGCCTAATCTTTGATCAAAAACAAAGTTCTTCCCGATAAATTTATTTTCAATTCCTGCATCTTTTACCTGATTCACATAATTGATAATACCTCCTTCCAGATGATATACATGTTCAAAACCTTTATGCAGCATGTATGCACTTGCCTTTTCGCAACGAATACCGCCAGTGCAATACATGATAATATTTTTTTCTTTATGCGCTTGCATCATTTCTACCGCCATAGGTAGTTGTTCTCTAAAGGTATCAGAGGGGATTTCTATAGCGCTGGTAAAATGACCTACTTCATACTCATAATGATTGCGCATGTCAATCACAATGGTATCGGGATCTTGTGTAAGTCGATTGAAATCATGTGCATTTACATATTTCCCTTTACGCTCCATAGAGAAATCTGAATCTGTGATGCCATCGGCAACAATTTTATTTCTAACCTTAATATCCAGCACAAAAAAACTATGGCCGTCATCATCTACGGCAATATTTAGTCTGAGATTTTCAAGTCCTGGTATCTGATTAAGATAATTACTTAGATTTTCTAAATTAGCTGAAGGTACACTGATCTGTGCATTAATACCTTCGGAAGCGATATATATCCTGCCTAAAACACCCATTATTTTTACATCGTCGTATAGCTGATCCCGAAAAATATTGGGCTCCTGAATGGGGAAGTATCTATAAAATGAAATGGTAGTACGCGGGGTAGTATCCGCTTGCATTTTTTCTTTGAGTTCTTTTCTGGAAACCCTGTTATGCTTAATGCTCATATGTATTGAATTTGTACCCGTCTTATACCGACAGATAAATAATCAGACAATGATTAATGGAACAGTTGCAGGCTGAACCAAATTCATATTACAAATATACAAATTATAAAAAATGGAATTCTATAACTTAAAGATCAGAGCCAATTCATGGATCTTGCAAACGATTTATTAATAAGAGGAAGTAAGTCAATATAAGGTACAAAAATATGAATCAATCCTTCTGTATATGGAGCAATACTATATGGATTGTAAATAAACCCAATCCCTTTTTCAGTAATATAACAAGAAGAAGGACTTTTGGAGATATTATCCTCGAATAACCCTGCATCTTTCAGGCTACTACCAGGCTTTAAACCTTTTTCAATTAAATAATATTTCTCCAAAATAGGAAGCAAGTCCTCTAATGCTGATCGGTTAAACAAACTGTTTAGCGTTATAATTTTTCTTGTCTCTTTGTCTGTAGTAAAATAATTATAATTGGTATTTCCGTGTGCCCCGCCACTATAATTGTATTCTTTGTAAGCAAATGATACATATCGATAAGTTAGATATATAATCTTAAGATCTTTATCATTTACTAAACTAAAAGAATTCGGTGATTCTTTTAAAAGCCGATCGTTGACATTAAGATAATCAATTTTATATTTTTTCAATGTGCGATCAGTGAGCAATTTCAAAAGAACCTTAATATCTTCCTTATAATAATCAACTCCCGTCAATTGCTCTCGGATATCATCCTTTAAATAATCCATCGCTCCTCCTTTGGGATCGGGCCACATGGTAGATGTCGAAACTTTACATAAAGGATAACCAAAAGGAATATCAAGAAGCTTTACAGAATCTTCATAATAAATATAATTGAATTTCATAGGAGGATTAACAACACGCAATTTAATTAAAAGAGACCTCCCTGACTTTTCATCATCTAAAGAACCTGAAATAACATAGCCAACTCTATTAAGAATAAAATTTTGTGTTACCCCATTATAGGTGGAAAATATTTTTATATTTCCCGTAGATGTAGAATCAATTCCGTAAAATTCAACAGGCCGATGAGTTTTTTCATTATAATAAAACCCCGAATATTTATTCGCAATTTTATACCAATGCATTGATACCTGATCTGGCCCGATATTTCCTTTTAAAAAAAGATATTCAACCCTGCCCTGAGCATTTAATTTTAAAAAAAAATGCAGCAAAAGAATTATAAAGAAGTTGAAATACTTTTTTATCCACATACAGAGAAAATCGATTTACGGTTTTATTATCTTGGCTGAATCAATTTTTTTAGCAGCCCTTACTACAATGAATAATGAAAGTGCAATCATAAAAAATTTAATTGTAGCTGACAATACCTTACCATATTTTACAGCCTTCCATTGAAGTTGATCAATATCCGCCACTCCCGCAGCTTCGGTAGCTGGAATCAGAATGAGCGGAGTAATTACATCCTCTACCAAAGAAGTAACAATATCACCAAATGCGGCACCGATTACAACAGCTACAGCCAGCTCAATGACATTATCTTTCAATGCGAAACTTTTGAAATCCTGAATAAAACCCATGTTTGGTTAATTTGAGATTAATAATAAGTTAAATTACTTAAAAGTAATGATTTCAACTAAGATAAAATTGGAATTTTAAAGCAAAGGGTAAACATTTTCCTGGTCTTCCCCTTACAACAAACTCGCTAACGATTAGAAATAGAAGATGACAATGGTCTTGCTACAAGCAAGCAGTCAAATTTTTTCTTATTTCATTTACTTACTGATGAGAATCTGTGCAGTCCGGATTCCCTTACTATTTTTCAGATATATCCTGTATAAACCGTTAAGAAGACGAGTCGTAGGTAACTGGACAAAATACTGATGAGACAATTTTGATTCCATCACTTTTCGTCCCGTCATATCCCATAAAGAAACGATCGCTTCTTCATGTTGTTCCGGATTCACAAATTGAATATAGGATGAAACAGGATTGGGGAAGACCTGTAATTTTTCGATTTGAAGACCCCATTCATTTACCGGAGTCGTCAACATTGAACTATCCAGAATAATATTCTCATCACCAGGTTGATAGAGTGTATAGGCAAAATAAACCAGCATCATCTCATCGTTCGTCTCCTCCCCTAGACTTACGTTTATCGGCGGGAAAGAAGGATTATGAGGATTTGAACTTGTATTATTGTAAGTTACTTTTGCCCGCAGCTTGGTTTGCGGGGGAAGAATAACCGGTTTCTGAAAAACATACGAACCCTGCCAGTGAAAATCCCAGTGCGGAATATCAATAAGACGTATGGTATCATTGGTTAAAGCCTTATTACCCCATACTTTTATGGACTCTCCAATCAGATGCATGTGGGGCGAAACTGATAAAACTGTTGCATTTACCTGTGGCGTTGTAAACAAGGCATCAAATGTCTTGATCGTATTGGCCGGTATAAACAAAGGTCCATTGGTAAGCGTACTGCTATGGTTCAAAATCGGAGCCAAACTCACTTCTCTGGCTTGTTGATTTGAATTATAATACAATCGGACTTTTGTGCTATCCAGCTGACCCACACTACCAGCAGGGTAATGCACCTGAATAACAATATCACTGTTCTTATATAATTTTCTTCCGAAGATCGTTGGCAATTTCCGTGTGACTGACCCAGGCACCCAGGCATCCAGGAGAATGGCACTGGAAACTCCAATACCTCCAAAACTTATATAACCTGGCTCCGATGATTGCTGATCGAGTTGCCTGGCTCTTTTTTGCGAAGTGGTATCCTGATAAACCAACACATGATGCACGATTGATGCATTACCGGGAATAACTTCTATAGCAGATGCCATTTTATCTTGTATCAAATCTGTGGGCAACACAAAACAGATATATATATCTTTATCCTGCGCTTTACTTACATAGTCAGGCATCTTCATAATCTTATCCGGAGTCCCCAGATTATTTATAGTTGTAGTAGGTGGTTGAGGTTCATTGGAAATATTACCTCTGGGTGCACCATTGTTGACCCAATTAACAACAGCACTGATTTGTCCTGGTGACAAAACACGCTGATCCGTAAACTTTGTATAAGACGGATCCGGCGGCCATGGAGGCATGTGCCGGCTTTGAACGGCAGATTTTATTGAAAACCGATTGGCAAATGCTTGATCATAACTCATCAATGACATCGGACCAATACCACCCGGCCTATGACAGGAGGAACAATTATTATAGATGATGGATGCAACATCATCACTCCAGGTTTGTGCCCGCAAGGCATTACTCAAAAAAATAACAGGAATAAAAAGGATGTATAATTTACGCATGTAAAGATGATAATCGAATGTAATCATTTTTTTCTTAACGGTAATTACCAACAATTAGCAACCTACAACCTTATTCACTCACAACCTCTCCCTCAAGGTCATAATCAAATGCCTTGGTGATTTTTATATTGACAAAATCGCCAGGGTTAAGTTTTTTATCTGATTGAAATATCACTTCATGATCTACTTCAACGGAGTCAAATTCAGTTCTTCCTATATAGCGACCGGCTTCTTTTTTATCAACGATGGTCTTAAATGTTTTACCGATCTTTTCCTGATTGAGTTCGATGGATATCTCCTGCTGAGCCGCCATGATCTCCTGTGCTCTTCGTTCTTTTTCTTCTGCTGGCACATCGTCTATCAACTGATATCCGGATGTACCTTCTTCATGGCTATAAGTAAACACTCCTACTCTGTCAAATCGTTGTTCTTCTAGGAAATTAATTAATTCAGCCACATCATCTTTGGTTTCTCCCGGAAAACCTGTGATGAGGGTTGTGCGAATACAAATGCCCGGAACTTTTTCACGAATAGCCTGTATCAAAGCCTCTGTTTCCTTTCGAGTAATCTGGCGTTTCATGGCTTTCAGCATGCGATCACTGGCATGTTGTAAAGGCATATCCAGATAGTTACAGATATTATCCCTTTCTTTAACCACATCTAGGATTTCCAGAGGGAATTTATGAGGATATGCGTAATGCATACGGATCCAATCCAATCCTTTAATATCAGCTAATCGGTGTAATAATTCAGACAGTTGCCGTTTTTTATAAAGATCAAGTCCGTAATAGGTTAATTCCTGCGCAATAAGCATAACCTCTTTTACGCCTTTCTTTACCAATCCCTCAGCTTCAGATATGATCGATTCAATGGGCTTGCTGATATGTCCACCTCTCATGAGTGGAATGGCACAGAAAGAGCAGGTTCGATTACATCCTTCAGAAATTTTCAAATAAGCATAGTGTTGGGGAGTAGCCAGTAGTCGTTCACCCAACAATTCTTTCTTATAATCAGCATCTAGTTTTTTGAGTAGAAAAGGGAGTTCCATCGTGCCAAACCAAGCATCAACTTCGGGTATTTCGTTTGCTAGATCATCGCGGTATCTTTCACTCAAGCATCCGGTCACAAAGACCTTTTCCAGTTTTCCTTTTTGTTTGAGTTCCACCTGACGGAGGATTGTATTGATACTCTCTTCTTTGGCTTTGTCAATAAAACCGCAGGTATTTACGACCACGATATTATGATCCAGTTTGGCGCTCTCATGTACCACCATTTTTTGATTGGCAGCGAGCTGGCCGCTCAACACCTCACTATCCACCATATTTTTACTACAACCAAGGGTAATAATATTTACTTTATCCTGCTTTAATGTTCTGCTCTTCATCGTAATGCGAAGGTATTCTAATTATCTATGAAAAAAAGATGGGAAATTTAACGATAAGAAGACCATTTAAACTCACTGTAAATCACCATACAGATTTAAGTAAGTCTTTAAAAAGAAAGAAAAAAAATATGACTAATCCCACAATTAACTCGTTTTTATATTTCTTGAAAAATTGAAAAAAGCTTCTCATAAATATGAAATTAACCCATTAGTTATCAACAATGATATATATTATTCACAAT
>CAZZJD010000092.1:0-6512 GCA_964654305.1 uncultured Chitinophagaceae bacterium | reverse complement strand
TTTCAAAGAGTTTGATTTGATGGGTGGTGGCGGTTTTGACGACGACGATGATGACGATGATTTTTAAATCATAATGTGAAAAGACAATTCCGATCTTTCCCTTTAATAAATCTTGATATCACTAAAAAGCAAGTACTGTGCTGGGCTCATCAGTCCGGCACTTGTGTTTTTTTAGATAACCATCGTTATCATTTACCTCATCAGAAGTATGAGTGTTTGGTGGGTGTTGGTTCGCATGCTGCAATCAATACAAACCGAGTGGGGGCTTTGGATGCATTACAATCATTTATTGATTTGCATCAGGATTGGTGTTTTGGGCATTTAGCATATGAGTTGAAATCTGAAACAGAAGCAGTTGATACCCAAAAAAAGAATGGTGCAGAATTCCCGGATCTGTTTTTTTTCATACCAGAGGTTGTTGTAAAATTAAGTGATCAGGAGATTCAAATAGGAAGTCTATCTAATGATCATGAAAGAATATTAGAGGATATTCTGTCGACGACCTTAGAGATGGATGCTTTTATAAAGGTTGAAATCAATAATAGAATTTCAAGATCAGAATATGTTTCAACGATTGATAAGATCAAGCATCATATTTTAAGGGGTGATTGTTATGAGTTGAATTATTGCATGGAATTCTTTTCAGAAAATACTTTTCTGGACCCTTTGTTTGTTTATACACAGTTGACGGATTTTTCTCCCAACCCTTTTTCGGCATATTACAGATTTGATAACAAGTATCTAATGAGTGCCAGTCCAGAGCGTTATTTGTCGAAACAGGGCAGCGCCATTTATTCTCAGCCTATAAAGGGAACTATTAAAAGAGATTTGGCTGATGGAACAAGCGATGAAAGATTAAAGCAGATGTTGAAGAAGAGTAATAAAGACCGTAGTGAGAATGTGATGGTGGTGGATTTGGTGAGAAATGATTTGAGCCGGATATGTGAAGAAGGTAGTGTTAAGGTAG
The DNA here is from genome assembly GCA_964654305.1 of uncultured Chitinophagaceae bacterium. GTDB lineage: Bacteria > Bacteroidota > Bacteroidia > Chitinophagales > Chitinophagaceae > Lacibacter. The sequence goes on along the minus strand of CAZZJD010000092.1, from coordinate 5,545 downwards.
AGGAATTGTTCGAGGTTTATACCTTCCCGCACTTGCACCACATGATTTCAACAATAAGCGGCGTGGTGCGGGAAGGAACAAAGTTTTCAGATTACATTAAAGCGAGTTTTCCAATGGGCAGTATGACCGGCGCCCCTAAGAAAAAAGTCATGGAACTTATCGATGTATACGAACCCTCTGCAAGAGGAATTTTTTCAGGCGCATTAGGCTATATCACTCCTAATGGTGATTTTGATTTTAATGTAGTGATTAGAAGTTTGGTATATAATGAAAAAAACAAGTACATGTCTTATCATGTAGGAAGCGGAATTACCGGCTACTCCAATCCTGAAAATGAATATGAAGAATGTTTGATCAAAGCACAGGCCATCAAAAAAGTGTTGGGAATAAAATAGAAGAAAGTTTATCCTTCTTTTTTAAACTTTTTCATCCAATCATTACAAATGGTAAGCAGTGAAGCTTCCTCAAAATGTTTCGCATGTAATTGTAAACCAAATGGCAGACCATTACTATGCTGAAATAAAGGAAGCGCAATGGCTGGAATCCCTACCAGATTGGCAAATACGGTAAAGATATCAGCGAGATACATCTCAATAGGATCAGCTGTTTTCTCTCCGATCTTAAATGCCGTTCCGGGAGAAACTGGCATCAGTAAAAAATCAACTTTTTCAAAAACATTTTTACAGTCCTCCCATAGTAAACGGCGTACCTGCTGTGCTTTTGTATAATAAGCATCAAAATAACCTGCACTCAATACAAAAGTGCCCAGCATAATTCTTTTTTTCACTTCCCTGCCAAAACCTTCTGTACGATTGTTAGCAAAAAAATCGTCTAAATTTTCAGATGGATTTTGGCTTTGATATCCATAGCGAACTCCGTCATATCTTGAAAGGTTACTACTCGCTTCGGCAGTGGTCAATACATAATAGGTGGGTACGAGATATTCAATTAAAGGGAATTCAAGAGGTGTTAGTTCGTAATGTTCTTCTAATTGCTCAATAAAATGGTTGAGAGTCGCTTTTATTTCTGCATCTAAACCCTCATGCTCCATCATTTCCTTAAAATACCCGATGCGGTACTTCTTTTGATTTTTTTCTTGAATAAGATTTGAATAGGCGGGAACAGGAAGAGAAGAAACGGTTGCATCAAATTTGTCCTCTCCAGCAATCACCTCCAAAACGATCGCAGCATCTTCCACGTTATTCGAGAGGATGCCAATCTGATCAAAACTGGAACCATAAGCGATCAATCCATGCCGGCTAATTCTTCCATAGGTCGGCTTACATCCTACGATACCACAAAAATCAGCGGGTTGTCTTACAGAGCCGCCGGTATCACTACCCAGACTGATCATGCATAGCCCTGCTTGAACGGCAACGGCTGAACCTCCTGAGGAGCCCCCAGGCACTCTTTCTGTATCGATTTCATTTTTTACTGGCCCGTAAAATGAGTTTTCATTACTGCTGCCCATTGCAAACTCGTCACAATTGACCGTTCCAATGATGATCGCATCTTCTTCAATTATTTTTTCTACGGCTGTACTATTATAGGGGGCGATTACTCCTGTAAGTATTTTTGATGCGGCAGAAACAAGATGATCTTTATAAAGAATCACATCTTTTATAGTGCATACAACACCATGTAATTTTCCTATTGGCTTCCCGGCCGCTCTTTGAGCGTCTAATTCTTTTGCTTTTTTGATTGCTTCATCTTCAAAAACATGTATGACGGCATTGAGCCCGGACTTTTCATTGATTGCAGAAAGATAGTGAGTAACGGCATCCAGACACGTAGTCTGATTATTTTTCAGCGCAAAATGATAATCTTGTATGTTGGTAAAAGAGAACAAAAGAGATATAGTCTGCTTTGCAGGTAAGACATAAAGAGAGAAATATCAAATCATTTTTTGATTTCAGCAGTGGATTCAGATCCGCCTTCTTCAATTTCTTTGCGAACAGAGTTTTTCGCATCATTGAACTCACGAATTCCTTTGCCAAGACCCTTCATCAGCTCAGGAATTTTTCTACCACCAAACATGAGCAGAATGATTATAGCAATAATGATAATTTCCTGTGTGCCGAGTACGCCTAATAAAACTGTATTTGTATTCATAAACTATAATGTTGTGTCAAGAAAATTTACTTCTACAGGTACCAAATTAAACTTCAGGTACAAAGTTACGACATCGGCTACGGATAAGAAATAAAAAAACCTCCAATTTATGGAGGCTTATTTAAAGACTTTAGCGTCTTCCGTACGTTCAACAGAGATTAACGAACAAAACCTCTGCCGCATTTATTTTTACCGTTAGCAGCCTGATAAGGGGACATGCCACGGTTACAAGACATTAAAAACAAAGCGAGTACGGCGAAACAAACGAGCATCTTTTTCATAATCGAAACAAGTTAAGGGTTAAAAAAAGCTTCGATAGGATGGGATTTTGTTTGTTTTCTAAGGAATCAGAAGGATAAATATACAATCGTAAAAACGTAAAAGCAAGTGAACTATTGCATTATTTTACGCGCTTTTCTTTAATACGGGCACTTTTACCGCTTCTTTCACGCAAATAGAAAAGTTTTGCACGACTAACCTTACCCACTTTATTCAGAACTACTGAATCAATATTGGGGGAATTTACAGGGAAAGAACGCTCTACACCTACTCCGTCAGAAATTTTTCTAACAGTAAAGGAAGCAGTAGCTCCTTGCCCCTGGCGCTTAATCACATCGCCGCGGAAGCTTTGGATACGCTCTTTACCACCTTCAATGATTTTGTAGTTAACGGTAATATTATCACCTGCTTTAAATGCAGGGTATTCTTTTTTTGTTGTAAGCTGCTCGTGAACAAACGCAATAGCCGAATTCATAACTTAAAATTTAAGGAGGGCAAAGGTATAGTAAACCGCTCAAATCCGGAAATATATCCCCAAAAAACTTACCAAAGATTTTATCTGGCTACGTTAACTGCTCTTTTCTCTCTGATTACCGTAACCTTGATCTGTCCAGGATATACCATTTCCGTCTGAATTTTCTGTGCCATAGCAAAGCTTAAGGTATCTGATTCAGCATCGGTAACCTTATCGGCCTCCACAATTACCCTAAGTTCGCGACCCGCCTGAATAGCGTAAGCTTTTTCTACCCCCTGATAGCCAAGTGCCAGATTTTCGAGGTCTTTAATACGCTGAATATACTGTTGCATGATCTCTCTTCTGGCACCCGGGCGTGCACCACTGATGGCATCACAGGCCTGAATGATGGGAGAGATTACATACTGCATTTCCATTTCATCGTGGTGAGCCCCGATGGCGTTGACAACAGCTGGATTTTCACCGTATTTTTCAGCCAATTTGGCCCCTAGTAATGCGTGACTTAATTCTGTTTCCTCATCAGGTACTTTTCCGATATCATGTAAGAGTCCCGCTCTTTTTGCCAGCTTGGCATTAAGGCCAAGCTCAGAAGCCATAATTGCGCAGAGATTGGCGGTTTCGCGGCTATGCATCAATAGATTCTGACCATAAGAAGAGCGGAAACGCATTCTTCCTACCATCCGTACCAACTCTTTATGTAGGCCATGAATACCAAGTTCTATAACTGTTCTTTCCCCGATTTCCATCACCTGCTCTTCCAACTGTTTGCGGGTTTTTTCTACCACCTCTTCAATTCTTGCCGGGTGAATCCGTCCATCCGCTACCAGTCTTTGTAAACTCAAACGGGCCACTTCACGACGAAGGGGATCGAAAGAGGAAAGGAGGATCGCTTCAGGGGTATCATCCACAATCAGATCCACACCTGTAGCGGCTTCGATGGCACGGATATTTCTCCCTTCTCTACCAATGATCTGACCTTTAATTTCATCAGATTCCAGTTGGAAAACAGTAACTGTATTTTCGATGGTTTGTTCCGCAGCCGTACGCTGAATAGTTTGGATAACGATTTTACGAGCTTCTTTATTCGCCTTTTGTTTGGCATCTTCAATGATTTCCTGCTGATAAACAAGCGCCTGGGTTTGCGCTTCCTGTTTCAGACTTTCGATCAATTGATTTTTAGCATCTTCTACCTTCAAGCCTGAGATTTTTTCCAGGCGACGGATATGCTCTTCCTGATGCTTTTCAAGCTCAGTTCGTTTTTGGTTTACTACTTCAATCTGCCGATTTAGATTATCCTTGATGGCCTCATTCTCTTTTATCTGCTTATCAAGATTTCCTTCTTTTTGATTGATAGATTGCTCTTTCTGGCGGATTCGGTTCTCTGTATCGCTGATTTTTTTATTTTTTTCCAGGATCTCGCGGTCGTGCTCGGCTTTTAGCTGAACAAATTTCTCTTTTGCTTCGAGCGTTTTTTCTTTCTTGATGGTTTCCGCTCTCAGCTGAGCTTCTTTAATGATTGTTTCCGCTTGAGATTCTGCGTTTTTAACTTGTTTTTCCGTGTTTTTTGAGAAGATAAGTTTACCCGCTGCAATTCCGATTGCCAGAGTACTTATACCAATGATAACATATAAAATTGTGGGTTCCATTGTTTTGAATAGATTTAAATGATTCTTTCCGCACTGTTTTCACGCTTATGGTGGTAAAACTGTCCATGAAATTTAAATAATCAGCAAATCTACAAAATTTTGGGCAGTGCGCCGCAGGGGGGCTTGGGGAATCTTCAGCGATGGAATCAAAGGGCTGCCTTGACTTTCTCCTCCAGTTTCCGAAGAGCCGACTGCATTTCTTCCAGTTCCATGCGATCGGCACCGGCCTGAAGGTTACCGGTCTGACTGGCATACCAAACCAATACCATCGCCACATAATCCTGCATGTCTTTACCGGCAAATCCGGTTTTAAACTCGACAATTTTCTCGTTGATCTGTTTAACCGTTTTACGGATGGCTTCTTCATCTTTGGAAGCTACTTTGATGCGGTAACTGCGGTCGCCGATCAGAATATTTATAGGAATCAGTTCTTCCATGATATTTGTTTACAGTTATAGACCGGACTTCACCTGCCCAGCAGGGCAATGCACCGGTCTATTTCGTTGATGAAGTTTTGTAATTTTTTCTCCAACGCCTTTTTTTCAGCATCCGACCGCAATTGCTGAGAAGATTTCAGCATTGCATGTTGCATATCTATAATTTCAGTTTCTTTTTTCAATTGCTCAAGCTCTCCTTTTAATTTTTGTATTTCCAGATCACGACGGCCAAGTTCGGACTGCAGCTGATCCTTTACCTTGATCAGCTGACCAACATGCTGCTGTAAATTTTTTATGGATTGCTCCCATTCCTTCATCCGATAATATCTGCTGTTTATATGATCAGTCGCCTTTGTGTTATCTGATTAACAATATAAAAATTATTTTCTGATTTCCGCGTACAGTTCCTTTTCGAGCTGCCCGATGATGGTCTGCATCATCTGATCGGTTTCTTTATCGGTGAGTGTTTTTTCTTCGTCTAAAAAATGAAAATTCAAGGCCATCGACTTTTTATCGGCACCCAGTTTTTCATTTTCAAACACATCAAACAAACGGATCTGTTTCAGTTTTTTGATTTTGCATTTACGAACGGATTC
>CAZZJD010000091.1:0-6566 GCA_964654305.1 uncultured Chitinophagaceae bacterium | reverse complement strand
GACAAGAAAATTTTACCGTCAGTTTCAATTCAGCCGTGAGGGATCTGACGATTAAAACGGATTTCGATTATTATCCTTTTCCAGGACATCAGGTTAAATTTGGTGCCCTTTATACAAGACATCAATTTAATCCCCAAACCACTTCCGGCAGAAGTGGCGATGTTGAATTTGTGCCTACGAAAGTGAATCTTAAGTATGCGAATCAAATCAGTGCATATCTTCAGGATGATTGGGAGATCAACGATAAGTTTCAGATAAATCTTGGTTTAAGATATGCTTTTTTTCAGCAGACAGGTCCTTACACCAGGTATAATCGGGATGCAGATGGTAATACCATTGACAGTATTGTGTATGCCCCCGGAAAGGTTATTCAGGAATATGGAGGGCTTGAACCCAGAGCTACCGTACGTTATTCCATTAATTCAACTTCTTCCATTAAAGCAGGTATCAACAGAAACATGCAGTTCATACATCTTGTCAGTAATTCAGGGTCTACCTTGCCAACAGATATATGGGTGCCCAGTACATTTCGAGTGAAACCCCAGATAGGATGGCAGTATAGTGCGGGATATTTCAGAAACTTCAAGGACAATACGTGGGAGAGCTCCGTAGAGGTTTATTATAAAACCATGGAGAATCAGATTGAGTACAAGGAAGGATTTACCAATGGACTCGGCGATCCCGAAGAAAGCTTTGTTTTTGGAAAAGGGTGGAGTTATGGAGCTGAATTTTATCTTAATAAATCCAAAGGGAAATTCACCGGCTGGATTGGATATACATTGTCATGGACATGGAGAAGTTTTCCTGACTTAAATGGTGGCAAACAATTTCCGGCTCGTTACGACAGAAGGCATGATGTTAGTATCGTGATGAATTATCAACAAAATCCTAAATGGAAATTTTCTGCAGTTTGGGTATATGCAACAGGTAACGCATTTACTTTACCGGAAAGGTTTTTTTTAGTTGAAGGTGTTTTAACGCAACAATATAGCTCAATCAATCAATATACAATGCCTGCTTATCATCGTATGGATTTTTCTGTTACTTATGTGCCTAAAGCTTTAAAGAAAAGGAAATTTAAATCAGAATGGGTATTTAGTGCTTACAATTTATATAGCAGGCAAAACCCCTATTTTATATATTATGCTACTACGGGTTCTCCTCTACAGGGAAATCTTGAGGTTGAAGCCAGACAAGTGTCGCTGTTCCCTATTATACCTGCAATTACGTATAACTTTAAATTCTAAAACAATAATCTTGAATTATTTTACGGTTATAATAACTCCAGCGTTTTCTTTATCATCTGCACTAAGAAATATTTTATAGTAGGCGTTGCCGGATTGGGCGCGCATGATGGCGGTATTGGGTGGCACTTTCCCTTGATTTTCTGCATACATTATCAAGAGGTTTTCTTTTCCTTTTGCCGGATAAAGTTTTAAATGAATTGGTTTTTCGCTCAATGCTTGTTTTGATAAAACAATATCTCCGTTAAAAATCACAGTAATAATATCTCCGTCAATTTCAGCATTATCAAATAGTGAGATATCAATTTCGGGATTTTCAATTTGTATTGTATCAAAGACTTTGTTTTTTCTTTTTTCAAGTTGATTGACCGGATTTGATTTTTGAGGCAAGTTATTAATTAGCGCTTGATCCTGCTTTTCGGCCGGATTGATATGGTTTGTTTTATCTGATTCCTTGAGTGAAATATTTTGATCAATTTCTTTTTTTGCTGGTGCCTGATGCTTGATGGTATTTTCTGAATGCGATGACTTTATGATGCGTTTTCGAGAGAGTAAAGTTGACCCTTTTCCGCAGTTGTCTTCTCTTTTGGCAGATTTCCAGGTTCCGGAAAGTTGTTCTTCATCTCCTTTCTTATAATATGTTAGCGTATGTATTTGAAAACAATCACTGAACCACTCGGGTGTGTTGGCTTTAATTTTAGCGATTTCCTTGGCTGTGATTGTTTTGGACGCCGGATCATAAGTTCCTGTAATAGCGCACATGGTATAGTATTTTTTCCCCCTTAGCATAAAATATGTAATAGAGGTGCCTTCCAGTTTTTCTCCTTTTATGTCGATCTCTAATACATATTCTGTGGCATCATCATTGTTAATCTCATTGAAATTGCCTCTCCACTGTCCGCTGATTTTTTGTGTGATACCAGACAAGGGTAGAAGTAAAACAAGAGGAATTATGTTTAATAAACGGAACATATTTATAAAAGAATAAATGCAAATATGATGAAAATTACAAAAAACGGAATTCAAGGCTTTGTTAATCTTCATTTTTAACCTGCGACAGTAATGTAAAAATCAGGCTTTTAAATAGGGCCGAATTATTAACTTCGCGCTTTGTAAAAATAATATTTACATGATTGAGATTCGTTTTCCGGATGGCGCTGTTCGCTCTTATGAAGAAGGGGTGTCAGCTTTTGATGTAGCCAAGTCGATTAGTGAGGGGCTGGCCAGAAAAGTGCTGACTGCCAGAATTAATGGTGAGGTTTGGGATTTGAGTCGACCCATCCAGCAAAATGCCTCATTACAATTACTTACCTGGGATGATGCAGATGGGAAATCTACTTTTTGGCATTCGAGTGCACATCTAATGGCCGAGGCCATTGAAGTTTTGTTTCCCGGAGTTAAGTTCTGGGTAGGTCCGGCAGTGGAAAAAGGTTTTTATTATGATGTAGATTTTGGGGATAGAAAAGTAACCGATGAGGATCTGTCTGTCATACAAAAAAAGATGGTGGAGCTGGCTAAATCCAATAATGTTTTTACCAGAAAAGAAATTGCAAAGCAGGAAGCCGTTAGTTATTTTGAAGAAAAGGGTGACGAATACAAGCTGGATCTTTTAAGTGGTTTGGAGGACGGATCTATAACCTTTTATACCCAGGGTAATTTTACAGATTTGTGTCGAGGCCCTCATATTCCTCATACCGGATTTATTAAGGCGATACAATTGATGTCTATTGCCGGTGCTTACTGGAAGGGTGATGAGAAAAATAAACAGCTTACCCGTATTTATGGGGTTACTTTTCCCTCACAGAAAGAGCTGGATGAATATCTGGCCATGCTGGAGGAGGCGAAAAAAAGAGATCACAGAAAACTTGGGAAAGAATTAGGGATATTCACCATGGATGATGATGTGGGTCCAGGACTTCCCTTATGGTTGCCTAATGGTACCATTATTATTGAGGAGCTCGAGAAACTGGCGAAAGAAACAGAACAGGCAGCAGGCTACAAACGTGTTGTCACTCCGCATATTGCCAAAGAGAGCATGTACTTAACGAGCGGACATTTGCCTTATTATCAGGATAGCATGTTTCCGCCTATGGAAATAGAGGGGCAGAAATATTATTTAAAAGCGATGAACTGCCCACATCATCATAAAATATTTGCTGCTGAGCCGAAAAGTTATAAAGATCTTCCGCTTCGTTTGGCAGAGTACGGTACCTGTTATCGATATGAGCAAAGTGGGGAATTATTTGGATTGATGCGCGTTCGTTGTTTGCATATGAATGATGCTCATATTTACTGTACCAAAGAGCAATTTTATGAAGAGTTCAGAGCTGTGAATGAAATGTATTTGAAATATTTTGACATTTTTGGTATTGATAAATATGTAATGCGACTCAGTTTGCACGAACCTTCGAAATTGGGCCAGAAATATGTGGATGAACCTGAGTTGTGGAAAGAAACGGAAGCAATGGTTAGGGATGTGCTCGTGCGCACAAATACACCTTTTGTGGAAGTGCACGATGAAGCAGCCTTTTACGGTCCTAAAATTGACGTTCAGATCTGGAGTGCAATTGGAAGAGAATTTACCCTGGCCACTAATCAGGTGGATTTTGCGCAGGGGAGAAGATTTAAACTTGGATTTACCAATCATGAAAATCAGGAAGAAACACCACTAATCATTCACCGAGCTCCTTTGGGTACGCATGAACGATTTATTGGATTCTTACTCGAACATTATGCGGGGAAATTTCCTCTTTGGTTGGCTCCTGTGCAGGTAAAAGTCTTGCCTATTAGTGATAAATATCTGGATTATTCAAATTCTGTGGCCCAGGAATTAAAAAATGCGGATATTCGTGTATCTGTTGACGATAGAAACGAGAAGATTGGTAAGAAAATTCGAGATACTGAATTAGCCAAAGTGCCTTATATGTTGATTGTGGGAGAGAAAGAGATGCAGGATGGAGTGGTATCTGTGAGAAGGCAAGGTAAAGGAGATGCAGGAACAATATCAGTAGAAGCGTTTCTTGCACAGATTGTCAAAGAAGTAAAAGAAAGGAAATCGGAAATATAAGATTCCAACCCTCGGGAATCAATGTACAATTAAAACAGCACGATGCTTTTATGAGGGCAAAGCATACATACTATGGCATTTCCAAACAGACCCCCCCGCGGCAGGTTCATACCACGTAAAGAACCTGAACATCGTATTAATCATTTGATCAGAGTACCTGAGGTACGTCTTGTAGGCGACAATGTAGAAGTGGGTGTATACCCAACGACGAAAGCTTTGCAGATAGCTCAGGGACTGGGTCTTGATCTGGTAGAAATTTCTCCTCAGGCAGTGCCTCCTGTTTGTAAGGCTATCGATTACAACAAATTTCTATACGAGAAAAAGAAAAAGGAAAAGGAGATGAAGGCTAAAAGTAAATCTGCTGAACTCAAAGAGATTCGCTTTACGCCAAATACAGATGATCATGATTTTGATTTTAAGGCCAAGCATGCCGAAAATTTCTTAAAAGATGGAAATAAGGTAAAAGCCTATGTTCAATTTAAGGGACGTGCCATTCAGTTCAAGGAGAGAGGAGAACTGGTGCTCCTGAAATTTGCCGAGCGCTTACAAGAAATCGGCCAGGTAGAGGGTTTACCCAAGCTCGAGGGAAAGCGTATGCTGATGATCATTACTCCTAAAACAGGGAAGAAGAAGAAGGAGGAGTGAGGTTATCTGTCCCGCGAAGCGGGGTGGTTTCCCAGTTCGTTTGTCGTCCAACGTTTCTCGTTTTTCGAAAAACGAAAGACGATTAACGAGTAACGATTTTAGGGTTTCAATTTTGATTTCTGAATTTATTCGTTAACTTTGCGCCCCGCAGATACATTCTGCGTATTGCCCAACCGGCTCCATAAGTGTACCGCCCGTGCGGTCCCGCCATAAGGGTGTCAGCTTAAAAGTGCATTTGTTATGCCTAAGGTTAAAACAAATTCAAGTGCCAAAAAAAGATTCAAAGTAACCGGCACAGGGAAAATTACTCATCAGAAGAGTTTCAAACGTCACATTCTTACCAAAAAGTCCAACAAACGTAAACGCAACATGCGCATTGATGGATTAGTGGCTAAACCGAATGTGGATTTTGTTAAAAGATTATTGCGCCTGAAATAAGGAGCATTCATTTAATTTCATCACACTAAAAAAATTAAGATATGCCACGTTCAGTAAATGCAGTTGCATCAAAAGCCCGCCGTAAAAGAATACTCAAGCAAGCGAAAGGGTTCTACGGAAAAAGAAAAAATGTTTATACCGTTGCCAAGAATGTAGTTGAAAAAGGGATGACCTACAGCTATGTGGGACGTAAATTAAAGAAAAGAGAATACCGTCAGCTTTGGATCGCTCGTATCAATGCGGCCGTTCGTCAGGAAGGACTGACTTATTCTGAGTTCATCCATAAGCTAAAAGTAAAGAATATAGATCTGGACCGTAAAGTATTGGCAGATCTTGCCATGAATGCTCCAGAAAGCTTTCAGAAATTGGTTGCATCAGTTAAATAAAACGAGTTTGTTTAAAATGTTTATTATACAAAAAACGGATGTTGGTCATCCGTTTTTTTATTTTGCTTGATCTTTTTTTAGAACAGAAATAATACTCAGTGAAACCATCATCATCTGCCTACGAAATGTCGAATACGACGTATACTGATCTGGTCAATCAGACATTTAATTTTCCTCAGGAAGGATTTGACGTGAAAGATGGCTACCTCCAGTTTAACGGGGTTGATCTTAAAGCTTTGATCGACAAATATGGTACACCCATGAAGATATCTTATCTGCCTAAAATTGGTATGCAGATAAGGAAAGCCAAAAAAATGTTTGAAGCTGCGTTTAAGCGTCATCGCTATGAGGGTAAATATTTTTACTGCTATTGTACCAAGAGTAGTCATTTCTCTTTTGTTGTAGAAGAGGCCCTTAAGCATGAAATTCACTTGGAGACTTCTTATGCATATGACATTGAGATTATCAATAAATTATATCAGAAAAAAAAGATCAACAAAGACATACAGATTATTTGTAATGGATATAAGCAGAAAGGGTATATTGCCCGTATTGCCAAGTTGTTGAATACGGGGTTTAAAAATGTAACTCCGATTCTTGATAATAAAGAAGAGCTGCAGCAATATAAAAAAACCGTTAAGGTTCCTTTTAAGGTAGGCATCAGAGTAGCAGCAGAAGAAGAGCCAAACTTCCCTTTTTATACTTCAAGATTAGGAATTAGAGCAAAAGATATTTTGGAGTTTTATGTAGATAAGATAGAAGGTAATGAAGATCGTTTTCAGCTAA
>CAZZJD010000090.1:0-6567 GCA_964654305.1 uncultured Chitinophagaceae bacterium | reverse complement strand
GCGTAATCCTGCCTGTCCCGTAGCGAAGCGTAAACGGGGAGCGTATGTGAAGGATCTCCAAATAAAGAAATCTTAGATCAATTAGATGTTTTTCTTTCGCTCAACAGACTGATGTTGTCGTGTTGTCTTAGTTCATTTCAATTAATTAATTTTATCTCATGAATGAAAAACTTCGTCTCGATAAATATTTATGGGCCATCCGGATTTTTAAAACCCGGACGCTGGCTGCTGATGCCTGTGATGCCGGGAAAGTCAAATTGAACGGTATATCCTGCAAAGCATCGAAAACGGTCAATATCGGCGATGAATTTGAAATCAAAACGGAAAGCCGAAAATGGATCATTAAAGTGAGCGGCTTATTACATAAGCGTGTTGCCTACAGCGAAGCTATCAATCATTATATTGACCTCACTCCCGAAGAAGATATCGCATTGGCAAAAAGTATTGCCTCCTCATTTCATACAGGAAAAAGATTGAGTAAAATCGGCCGCCCTACAAAAAAAGAGCGACGCGATCTGGATGAGTTTTTAGGTGATTAAATGATTTATTAACATAGCCAGGGGTTTAAACCTCTGGCTATGAAGATTATTAAATAAAACAATATTAAATTTTCCCTACCATTTTAGAAGGCACCACCCATTGATCAAATTCTTCGGGCGTTACATATCCCAGCTTCACAGCCATTTCTTTCAGCGTTGTTCCTTCTTTATGTGCTTTCTGCGCAATCTCGGCGGCTTTATAATAACCGATCTTCGTATTGAGTGAAGTAACCAACATCAGTGAATTATCCACATGCTTTTTGATATTCGCTTCAATGGGTTCAATACCAATGGCACATTTATCATTAAAGCTCACGCAACCATCCCCGATTAATCTGGCGCTGTGTAAGAAATTATAAATCATCACGGGCTTAAATACATTCAATTCAAAATGTCCGGTGGCTCCACCAATATTGATTGCCACATCATTACCCATTACCTGCGCCGCAATCATGGTCAATGCTTCACACTGTGTAGGATTCACTTTACCGGGCATGATAGAGGATCCGGGTTCATTATCCGGAATGAAGATCTCACCGATACCACTTCTGGGACCCGATGATAACATACGAATATCATTGGCAATCTTCATCAAACTAACCGCTACTGTTTTTAAAGCCCCATGCGCTTCCACAATGGCATCATGTGCAGCCAATGCTTCAAATTTATTCTCGGCAGTACGAAAAGGTAATCCTGTGAGCTTCGCAATATGTTTCGCCACATTCACGTCATACCCCGGAGGTGTGTTAATCCCTGTACCTACGGCTGTACCGCCCAACGCCAGTTCACTCAAATGCGCCAATGTATTTTTAATGGCCTTCATGCCATGATCTAACTGAGACACATAACCGCTGAATTCCTGTCCTAGCGTGAGTGGAGTAGCATCCATAAAATGCGTACGACCGATTTTAACCACTTTCTTAAAAGCTTTCGCTTTTTTATCTAAAGTATCTCTTAACTTTTTAATACCAGGAAGCGTTATTTCCAACAAGATCTTATAAGCAGCGATATGCATAGCCGTTGGAAAGGTATCATTGCTACTCTGGCTCTTATTCACATCATCGTTAGGATGCAGATATTTATCCTTATCCGATAATTTACCACCTTGCAACACATGCCCTCTGTAAGCAATCACTTCATTCACATTCATATTACTCTGCGTACCACTTCCCGTTTGCCATACCACGAGAGGAAAATAATCATCCAGCTTACCGGCTAATATTTCTTTACAAACCTTACCGATCAGATCTGCTTTCTTTTTAGGTAATACGCCCGCCTCATGATTGGTCAGTGCCGCTGCATGTTTTAAATACGCGAAAGCATAAATAATTTCTTTCGGCATGCGATTGATATCCTGCGCAATTTTGAAGTTATCAATACTTCTTTGCGTCTGCGCTCCGTAATAAGCGTCTATGGGTACTCGTACCTCACCCATCGTGTCTTTTTCAATTCTGAAGTCCATGATAATGTTGTTGGTTGAAAGTTGTAAGTTATATGTTGTTGGTTGTCTGAGGCTGTCGAAGGCAGCCTTTTACTAATTATTAATTACCCAAAAAAACCGCTTTTCTTTTTTCCAGAAACGCAGTCGTTCCTTCTACCCTGTCCTTGGTATCAAAAGCGTTACCGAATTCTGCTACCTCAACAGCATACCCATCAGTACTTTCGTCAAAAACTGAATTCGCAGCTTTGATGCATCCGGCAATCGCAAGCGGTGCTTTGGTATTGATCGCTTGCAATAATTCTTTGGCCTTATTCAATAAATCATCTTGGGTAGTTACATAATTTACTAGACCGAGTGATTTCGCCTCATGCGCATCGATCATACCTGCAGACATAAGTAATTCAAGCGCTTTGCCTTTGCCAATTAACTGCACCAATCTTTGTGTACCACCATATCCAGGAATGAGACCCAGATTCACTTCAGGCTGACCAAACTTTGCATTCTCCGAAGCCAGGCGGAAATGACAACTCATGGCCAGTTCACATCCACCTCCCAAGGCAAAACCATTCACGGCTGCAATGACAGGCTTCGTGCTGTTTTCTATTCGAAAGAATGTGGCTTGTCCGCGAGCAGAAAGTTCCATCGCCTGTTCTTTATTCAGACTGTTGAATTCACTGATATCTGCACCGGCTACAAAAGCTTTCGGACCTGAACCGGTAATCAAAACCGATTTGATGTCAGCATTTCTTTCTACCTCATCCATTGCCAGATTGATCTCCTCAAATACTTTTTTATTCAAGGCATTGAGTTTATCCGGACGATTGATTGTAATTGTATAAATGCCGTTTTCTAATTGTGCAAGAAGCGTTTCAAATGACATGGTGATGAACAGTTTTTGATGTGTTGGGATTTTATGATTTATAATTTTCTCCTTATCAAGTTCAAAGTAAAAAGTTAAAACTTAAAAGTAAATACTGGATTTCGTCTTTAAACTTTTAAGTTTTTCGTTATATGTTTTTCGATCAACGAGAAACGAGCAACGAATATCGATCCATTAAAAATCTCGATGTTCCTCCACCCACTTAACAATATAATCTGCAATTTCATGCGTATTGGTTCCGGGCTGAAAAATTTTACCTACGCCCAGACCATTCAGTTGTTTCACATCCTCTTCCGGAATAATCCCTCCTCCCGTCAATAACACATCATTCATGCCTTTTTCTTTCATCAAATCCAGGATTTTTGGAAACACGGTGTTGTGTGCACCGCTAAGAATACTTACTCCAATCGCATCAACATCTTCCTGCAAAGCGGCATTCACTACCATTTCTGGTGTTTGACGCAGACCGGTATAGATCACTTCCATACCCGCATCACGCAAGGCCGTAGCGATCACTTTGGCTCCGCGGTCGTGACCATCTAATCCTACTTTGGCAACTAAAACTCTTACTGGACGCTTCATATATTACAAACAATTTATATTTTATTCAACGTTGAATGTATTCTGGCAATCGTCTCTTCTTTCCCCAGCAATTCTGCTATACGAAAAACTGCCGGCCCAAATTTACCACCTACCAGCATAATCCGAAAAGGCAATTGTAATTCTCCGGGTTTGATAGCAGCTTTATCTGCCAATTGCTTAAATAGGTTTTCAATCTGTTCAAAATTCCACTCAACCAGATTGTTTAATTCATGAGCATAATCCTGAAAGAATTTTGATTTGGCATCTGACCATTTTGCCTGAATCGCTTCCAGATCAGGATTGGAAGGATAACGATAAAAGTACCCCGCCTGTGTAACGAAATCAGATACCAGCACACAACGGTCTTTTACCAGATCAATGATCGTCAGAAAATATTCATCGATCTTTGTATTTATATGCGCTTTTTGTAAACCATCCAGCACCAGAGGTGCCAGTTGATCTGCCGGCATTTTTTTGATCCATTCCTGATTGAACCATTTTGCCTTTTCATAATCGAATTTAGCTCCGCCTTTATGCACTCGATCCATATCAAAGGCATCAACCAGCTCTCCTAACGAATAGATCTCTTTTTCCGTTCCTTCATTCCATCCCAGCATAGCGAGAAAATTGACAAAAGACTCTTTCAAAAACCCTTTTTCTTTAAAGCCTTCGGTCAAATCACCTGTTTTGGGGTCTTTCCAGTTCATAGCAAAAACAGGGAACCCATATTTCGCGCCATCTCTTTTACTGAGTTTTCCACTGGGACCAAGTATTAAAGGAAGATGCGCCCATTTAGGCATCTCATTCTCCCAACCTAAGTATTTCCACAATAAGATATGCACAGGTGCACTGGGCAACCACTCCTCCCCCCTGAAAGCATGCGTGATCTTCATCAAATAATCATCCACCACTACTGCCAGATGATAGGTGGGCATGCCATCTGCTTTCAATAATACTTTATCATCAACCAGGCCCGTCTCATTTTGAATCGTGCCTCGGATCATATCTTCAAAGGAGACAACCTCATTTTCCGGCATACGAATACGGATCACATAGGGAGTGTTTTTATCCATCAATTCCTTTACTTCAGAGACTGTCAGGGAAACACTATTCCTCATTTTTTTCCGAACCGTATGATCATATTGCGGATTTGGATTGGAAGGAGAAGCATATTGCTTTCTCATCTGCTCCAGCTCTTCTGGGGTATCAAAAGCATAATAGGCATATCCTTTTTCAACTAACGCTTCTGCATAACTGCGGTAGATCTCTTTGCGTTCACTTTGACGATAAGGACCGTAAGAACCTCCGTGCCTTACACTCTCATCAGGCGTTAAACCGCACCAGTCGAGGCAATCGAAAATATAATCTTCCGCTCCTTCAACAAAGCGACTCTGATCCGTGTCTTCTATACGTACGATAAATTGTCCCCCATGATGCCGGGCAAACAAATAATTATATAATACTGTACGCACACCGCCCAGATGTAAGCCACCGGTAGGGCTGGGTGCAAATCGGACTCTCACACTCATGTCGCAAAGATAATGCCTACATGCGCTGTGAGGCATATTTAATCGTTCGTTTTTCGCGTCTTTCACCAACAGCAGGTTTTAGTATATTTTTTCATTACTTTTAATTCAATGAGAAAGCTGCTGATCCTATTTTATTTTACTATACAATTATCCCTGCAAGCACAGGAAACATTTACGTATCCGCATCTGCAAGCGGTATATGACAGCATGCTGATTTTCAGGAATCTGAAGCTTATTCCAGTTATCCGAAAAGAAGAAAATGAACCCATTTACGACGATAGTATAAAAAATCGTATTTCACTAAAGTGGGGAATGAAAAAGGGAGTTGTTAAAATAAGCGAGCGCGGTGAGTTTATGGTAGACAATATTAACGTAATCATGGTTGAAAATAACAGCGGAAAGCCATTACATATAAAAAGCGGAGAGATCATTGTCGGGGGCAGACAGGATCGTGTCTTTGCGAAAGATACCATTATATCCTCTGCCGTCGGGCCACATACCATACCCGTATACTGCATTGAGGAAAACAGATGGAGTCATTACGAAAAAAGATTTTCCTATGGCGGCAATACAAGTAGTGGTTTACAACGATTAATAGACAGCAGCTCAAATCAAACATTAATCTGGAATGAGATCCGATCCTGGCTAAAAGACGGCAATCAGAAATCCTCCTCTTTTGCAGCTTTTCTTCATCAGAAAAAAATAGTAGACACCACCAATGTTTATGTCAAATATTTTTTAGGAAGAATACCACAGATTGATAGCAATACAGTAGGCATTATTGCTTCAACGGGCGATAAAATACTGGGCGCAGATATCTTGATTAGTCCCTCTTTTTTTTATCAAACCCTTCCCTATCTACTTGAAAAGTACAGTTTGGAGGCAGTGCTAAGTGGCAAAGAAGCAACAAATCAATTTGAAAAAGAGCAACGATATGCCGATAAAATTTTTTCACCGGCAGAACAAGCTTCATACATTCACAAAAAAGGGAAAAAGATTTTTTATAAAGGAGTATTACTTCAACTAACCACCTATTAATTTCAGAATGGCATATATTGTAACCTCTCCCTGGTGGCTAAGACTTGCATTTTCAAAGCATTGTGTTTGGGAAATGCCCGGCGATTCAAGATGTATCTATTTAAGTTTTGATGATGGCCCTCATCCCGAAATCACCCCATTTGTGTTGGATACTTTAAAAAAGTATAATGCCAAAGCAACTTTTTTTTGTATTGGGAAAAATGTAGAGAAATATCCTGACGTATACCAAAGAATATTGGAAGAAGGCCATCGAGTAGGCAACCATACAATGAGTCACATGAACAGTAAAAAAACAGAAGAAAGAATTTGGTTGGAGGATGTGAAAGCTGCTTCAAAATGGATCGACTCTGATCTATTCAGGCCTCCATATGGGAGGATCAGCCGCTTTCAGGAAAAAGTATTACGAGAGGCAAAGCCAGGTTACAGAATTATCATGTGGACCGTATTAAGCGGTGACTTCGATCAAAAACTGAGGGGAGAAGAGTGCTTTAATATTATTAAGTCTAAAACAAAAGCAGGCTCAATTATTGTATTTCATGATAGTGAGAAAGCCTGGCC
>CAZZJD010000089.1:0-6754 GCA_964654305.1 uncultured Chitinophagaceae bacterium | reverse complement strand
CCTTTACCCGGATTCGGATAAATACTGATACTTGATTGTGATGATTCCTGTAAAGGGGCAACATTGTCAGGATTACTCCTTCTGAGAGCAGGTTGACGCGTATTCACGTTGGCAGGAGCTGTATAAGTAACATTTACCCATACTTTTTGTGCCGCCTGATTATTCGTTGAACTGTTCACGCGTACCTGGTACCATCCGGTAACAGTAGGAGTAAAATTGAGTGTTAATGGGGCAGTAGCTGAAGATGTGCCTGTTATAGAAGATACAATCGTATTGCTACTGTTATGTATTGCGATACGTTGTGTTCTTCCGTTTACTTCAGGAAATAATAAAACTGAGATTGGCTTTGATGCTTCCGCAAAAATGGCTCCGGCAGTTCTTTGTGCAGTAGAATTCAAAGGGAGACGACCACCTTGTCTCAAGGAATTAACATGATTATCACCAAGATCATCCGCCAATTCCCATTCCTGCGTGGTTGATGTGACGCGAGCAGGAGAGTAAGTTCCCAAATAAGCATAGAGATCGTTAACAGAATTGAATGTAACGCCGGTAGGTACTGGTGCCCAGATCGAATAACCATGACCATTAGCACCGGC
Source organism: uncultured Chitinophagaceae bacterium (assembly GCA_964654305.1). GTDB lineage: Bacteria > Bacteroidota > Bacteroidia > Chitinophagales > Chitinophagaceae > Lacibacter. Next base: position 6,158 of record CAZZJD010000089.1, on the reverse strand, counting down.
TATTGTATGTCCAACAGGAGCCGTTTTGATCTGAACTCGTCCGTCAGCATACACTCTGGTTGTCGTAAGTCCATGAGCACCACTATAATCGATCAGGTCAATATTTCTCCAGTTAGGGTCAGTAACAGAAACCCATACTTCTTCATCCTGACTATTATCAGCAACCGCTGCAAATTTATCAGATATTCCTACGATGGCTCTACCGGTACGCTCAATTACTAAATGATCTCCGCTTCCTCCTTTATTGTAAAATGGAGCCTGTGTTCCGGTTAAGGCAGTTGGTACAGCATAATCACCGTTTTTAAATTGTAACTTTTGGTGAGCCTGAATAATATTTTGAATATCCGGCCGAATAGGTAGATCAGTTGTATTCGTGGGTAAATGACTGAAACGTTTTCCCGTGGTTCCAATATCAAAAAGATCTTCAAAGAATACAGTCGGATTGCCATCCATGGCAAATACTGTTGCATAGGCGGCATACAAACGGGGCTCGCGCGGATCAATATGCTGGCCATTGCCACCTAGTTCAGAACCGGTATTCCAGCCTGTGGCATCACCTAATGATTTGGAAAAATTTCCATTAGCAGAAAGAATAGGGCGATAGGTATCATGGCTATTCACAAAAGGTAAGGTGCGATGTACTCGTTGTGTTGAATAATCATGATAGCGAATATTTTGTTGTTCTCCCGGAAGTGCCTGCATGTTGAATGAGCCCTGGCTTAAGACCATGCTATAGATACCACCGCTTGGACAATATCCTCTTAAACTGAAGTCAAAAGTACCGGTATGTCGCTCTGTGCCACTACTGACAGCCACTGCGTAGTTATCAATTTCTGATTTGTTGCCGATCCATTCACCGATGCAGAACATCGATTCACCACCTCTCGCAAATGCAGGTAAATTATACTTTGTATTAAAGATCAGGTCTTCCTGAACATATATAGGAAAATGCTTTACGGCATCCCAACGCCAGCCATCCACACCGGTTTGTTTTTTTAACCACATCAGCCAGTTTCTGGCATTATCACGCATGTAATTCGTGGCTTGCGTCGGGTTAATATAGGGTCTGGATACACCCCCAACAGTTGCACTACCAGTGGTAGGTATGTTTGAACTTCTTCCAATGGCATTGCTCTCATAAGACATATCCGGTCCGAAATAAGGTGTACATATTTCCCCCGTTGTACAATTATTATTGGCATTGGGATAGAAGTTGGTATAGTTTTTTGGCCATCTTCCGTTTCTAGTCCAATAATCATTCTGTGATTCGTCTACTAAAGGTGTAGAGTAGCTCACATACCGAAAATTTTTGAAACCATTAGCATTAGCAATAGAAAAAGGACTTTGTGGGTCTCTTCCACCAGTACCGTTATTGGTGCCGGCATCATTTGTATGATTCAGAACTACATCATTAATCACTTCAATTCCATTGGCGTGTAACACCGCGATCATACGTAATAACTCATCTTTATTACCCATTCTGGTACGTGTATTCAATGTGCCTCCCTTCTGATATTTATCACCAAGATCATAGTGATCAAAGACGTTATAACCTACGTTGGATGTATTGCTACCTTTGACCGCAGGCGGTATCCAAATCGCATCAATACCTAAGGCTTTAAGACGAGGAGCGAGCTCCGTTAAATAATCCGACCATTTGTTAGGGAAATTGCTGTTCCAATAATCCCACCAAAAACCCTGAAAGAGTACTTTTTTGACTCTTTGCTGGGCAATGGTGGTTGTTGAAATAAGAATAATGGAAAAAAAGAATAGAAGCAGTTTTCTCATGTTGACAAGATTAATTTTGTTGGCACAAATTAGCCATTCTATTCAATTTGTAAAAATTTGTTTTACAAACACTTGTGAGTAATTCTAGAAATATTCAACTAAAGAAAAAACTTCGCGTATAAGATGATAAGTCCATACATAACTGTCATCGCAAATATGCCGATGGCGGTTTTGTCGCGACGACTATTGATAAAGAGCGTAAATAGGATAATATTGGCAATTAAACTCAGGCTTCCAACGGCTGTGAGCAGTGATTTTTGCTCAAAGAAAAAACTCAGGAATTGCATAAAAGTTATCACTGTAGGATCAACTTTGAGTAAATAATAAATCACAATTCCCAAAATAGGCGCTAAAGCACCAATCGCTATTCCCAAAGGGTATTTATCTATTTTCAACATAGGTTTAAAATTTATTTTCCAACTCTTTTTTTAACTGATAATCTGTTAAGTCGTATTGTACAGGTACTACACTTACGTAATTATGCTCAAGGGCCCAAACATCTGTATCTTTACCTTTATCAAAATTTTTAAACTCCCCGGTCAGCCAATAGTAGGTTTTGCCGGAAGGGTCATTTCTGGCATCAAATTCTTCCTCATATTTTGCGTATGCCTGACGACATACTTTGATTCCTTTGATTAGGCTTTCATCTACATTCGGGATATTCACGTTTAGACAAAGATGGGGGTTCTTGATCTTCATGCCCAATAATTGTTCAACTAGGGTTCTGGCATATTTTTTAGCAGCAGAAAAATCGGCCTCCATACTGAAATTAAGAAGCGAAAAACCGATACTGGGTATTTGCTCAATACTGGCTTCAATAGCAGCGCTCATAGTACCGCTATAAATCACATTGATACTATGATTAGCGCCATGATTGATCCCGCTAAGGCATATATCGGGTTTTTTATGTAATATTTTATCAACTGCCAGTTTCACGCAATCCACCGGTGTGCCGGTACATTGCCATGATTCAATCCCGTCAAACTGATGTACTTTATGGAGACGTAATGGAAAACCGATTGTAATAGCATGTCCCATTCCGCTTTGTGGTTTGTCGGGCGCCACTACAATTATCTTTCCAAGGCCTTTTACTGCCTCCACCAGATTTTTGATGCCCGGAGCAGATATGCCATCATCATTTGTGATGAGGATCACCGGTTCTTTTTTTCGATTTGATTTTTTGGGAGGCATTACTATGATATACAAATTTGAACAAAAATAAAGCAAGCGAAATTCTCCGGCCAAATTAATTGCAAACCATTGATTTATATTAATTTTACAAAAAAATATCATGCGTACGGTTCAGGATATCCTTAACAAAAAGACACCGGTTTTCAATCAGATTGATCCCGACAAAAAAGTACTAGAAGCATTACAGCAAATGAATGCCGTTAATCTCAGTTATCTTGTTGTATTAAAAGATGAAAAATTTCAGGGCATTTTTTCAGAAAGGGAATACAGTCGGAATGTCATCTTAAAGGGTTTACATAGTGACACAACACCGGTAAAAGAAGTGATGACTAGTTCACTTCCTTTTGTTTCCTTACAAGAAACGGTGGAATCCTGTATGCATATGCTTAATGATCATAAAACAAGGTATCTGGTTGTTTTTGATGATGAGGTATTTAGAGGTGTAATTACGATTAATGACGTGCTTAGAGAAGCGTTGGCCAGTAAAGAACTCGTTTTTGATGAGACGCTTATCAAAGGAACTACTGAATTACAGGACAGAGTTTTTTAATCGCTCATTTTTTCAAATATTTTATTTTTACATGATGTCTGTCACTATAGTGACATAATATGCGTATTTTGTATTTCAAATTCTAAATAATGAACAAGAAGATAGCCATCATTGGGGGGGGGAATTTGGGTATTGCCATTGCGGAGGGGTTGCTAAAAAGCGGATTTGTGAATCCTAGTCATTTAATCATTACCAAGAGGAATATTAAAACGCTTCAGGAAATTGAACAGCGTGGCGTGATGGTAACCAGCAATAATGAAGAGGCTGTACAGTATGCGGATTTGATTGTTCTTTCTGTTAAGCCATACCAGATCAAAGAGGTTATTCAACAAATTCAACCCTTTCTAAATGCTACCAGACATATTTTGGTAAGCGTAGTGACGGGAGTTACTTTAAGTGATATGCAGGATTGGGCGGGAGAAAATATTTCCCTGGTTCGAGCAATGCCTAATACGGCTATTGCCATACAGGAAAGTATGACCTGCCTAAGCAGTCTTCTTACCTCTCAGGATCAGATGGATTATGTACATGATCTCTTTTCACAATTGGGAAGAGTTGCAGTAGTAGACGAGAAATTAATGGACGCATCTACCGTATTGGGTGCTTGTGGTATTGCATTTGCGCTAAGGTATATCAGAGCTAGCATTCAGGGTGGGATAGAGATAGGTTTTGATGCGAAAACAGCTGCATTGATAGCCGCTCAAACGGTAAAGGGTGCTGCTGAATTATTGATTCAAAAAGGAGCACATCCGGAGCAGGAGATAGATAAAGTTACGACCCCTAAGGGATGTACGATAGCGGGTTTAAATGAGATGGAACATCGTGGTTTTAGCTCCTCATTAATTATGGGAATCAAAGCAAGTTATGATCGGATATGACTTGAAATCAGTTCATTTATGTCCCTCAAAAATTTCTTATTACTTTTACTTTTTTTCTCGCATTATATTTCTCTAGCTCAGAAAAAAGATAGCTTACACGTATCATTTTTTTTTGATGGATATGTATCCTGGATTCCATCATCTGGTAAAGCTGCCCGTCCTCCATATGTTGTTAATTATGTTGGACTGAATTCAGCAGGTTTAAATTTCTTATCCGGAAACTTGCATTACCGACACAAAAATTTTCGGACTACCCTGGGTGCTATGGCGGGAGAGTATGTGCAAAAGAATTTGATAAGTGAAGATCCCGTCGTTCGAAATATCTATGAGGCAAATATCGGGGTGAGCATAATCGCAAAAGAAAATGTTTGGTTAGATGTTGGAGTACTACCATCACATATTGGAATTGAAACGGTTCCAGGGTTTAAGAATATTACCGCAACCCGAAACATTATTTCAGATATTACCCCTTATTACGAAACTGGCTTAAGATTATCATACGCACCAAATAATAAATGGTACATTGCCATGCTGGCATTAAATGGCTGGCAACGAATTACGGCTCCTTTGCATGCTATCGGCAAAAATTGGGGGATGCAAATCCAATATCGCCCAACTTCTTATTTGCTCATTAATTCTAGTAGTTTTTTAGGTGAAATTCCGGAATTTGAGAAAATTGGGGTCAGACGTATTTATTCCAACTTTTATTCAATTATTGATTTGAATCCCAGAATGCAGTTGACACTAGGATGGGATTGGGGCATGCAGGGTGAAAAAGCTCAACAGTGGAATGATTTTTTAATGATGTATCGTTATATCGTAAAAGATAAAAAAATATTTCTGGCATCAAGGCTTGAATTACTTTCTGATCCAAATCGTTTGTTTATAGGCAATTCTAATATGATGAAAGAGGCTAAATATCAAATGGCATCATTGAATATCGACATTTTACCATTGAGGAATTTAATGTTGCGTACAGAATTAAATTATCTAATAGCCAATCAACCGATCCTTCAAAACATGAGTTTCTCAGACCAGCATCAATTGTCTTTATTTTTTATCCTGTCTGCACAACTAGATTATAAAAAATAATTTCCCTCTCTTTTTCCACAATTAAAAAGATGTTTTTTCCAAGTGAAAAAATCATGATATTTTTGTATGACCTCCACAGGTTACTAATCAACTTGCAGATAGGTCAATCAAGCATTATTTTATGGCCAAATTTATCTTTGTCACCGGTGGTGTTACATCTTCTTTAGGTAAGGGAATCATAGCGGCTTCTTTGGCCAAATTATTACAGGCTCGTGGTTTTAAAGTAACCATTCAAAAATTTGATCCTTATATTAACGTAGATCCCGGCACATTAAATCCTTATGAACATGGGGAATGTTATGTAACAGAAGATGGAGCAGAAACTGATCTGGATCTTGGACATTATGAGCGTTTTTTGAATATTCATACTACGCAGGCTAATAATGTTACTACAGGCAGAATCTATCAAACAGTAATAAACAAAGAAAGAGAGGGAGCATATCTGGGTAAGACCGTACAGGTAATCCCCCATATAACGGATGAAATTAAAAGGAGGATGCTGCTTCTTGGAAAAGAAGGAAATTATGATATTGTAATTACTGAAATAGGAGGAACCGTTGGCGATATCGAATCTTTACCATTTGTAGAAGCTGTTCGGCAGATTCAATGGGAATTGCCAGAAGAAGATTGTTTAGTTGTTCATTTAACTCTGATCCCTT
>CAZZJD010000088.1:0-6874 GCA_964654305.1 uncultured Chitinophagaceae bacterium | reverse complement strand
GAATTCGTAGTAGCGCAGATATCCTTCAGAAGATACTTGAAAAAAAATGGGCACTGCAACCCAACGACAAAGACATGATTGTGATGCAGCATGAGATTGAATATATGAACAAAGAACATCAACATAAAAAAATTACATCCTCTTTAATTGTAAAAGGCATGAATCAGGAAAGAACTGCCATGGCAAAAACAGTAGGCCTGCCATTGGGCATAGCCGCAAAACTGATTCTGAACGGAGTCATTAAAACGAAAGGATTAAAAATTCCGATTGAAAAAGAAATTTATGAGCCGGTACTGAAAGAACTTCAGCAGAATGGTATTGAATTCCACGAAAACGTAGCATAATAGAAGAATCAGATCAACTTTAATAATTCAGTCTTTAGCTGATGAATACCAGTTGTTGCCGGCGACTCTATCTTGGTGAGCTTATGCATGGTCTGCATTTCCGGTATTTTTTTATCAACCACAAATTTTGGGATGAAAGGAGTCGTATAATTGACCAAGCCGGCAGCAGGATACACAACCAATGATGTGCCAATAACAGCAAATATATCGGCCTGTTTCACTACTTGAATCGCATACTCCATCATCGGAACGGGTTCTTCAAACCAAACAATATGTGGGCGCAGCTGAGCGCCGTCTTCCGCCAGCTGACCTAACTGAATATCACTCCTGATTTCATAAACTAGTGACTCATTTTTCTCACTTCTCATTTTGAAAATTTCGCCGTGCAAATGAAGAATATTACCTGAACCTCCTCTTTCATGCAAGTCATCAATATTCTGTGTGATGATATGTACATCAAAATAATCTTCGAGCTCAGCTAGTCCGATGTGCGCAGCATTCGGCTCTGCTTCCAGTACATTCTTGCGGCGCATATTATAAAAATCAAGCACGAGCTGAGGATCCCTTTTCCATGCCCGTGGGGTAGCTACGTCTTCAATATTATATCCCTCCCATAATCCATCGCTGTCGCGAAAGGTTCCCAGCCCGCTTTCGGCACTGATGCCGGCACCTGTCAATACCACTAATTTCTTTTTCATAGATACACAATTTACAAAAAATATAAACTGGTATATCCGCACTGTATTATGATAAAATAAAATGAATGTATATATTTGAATATGCTTTCGAAGAAGACTCAATACGCTTTTCAGGCTTTGTCGTATATGGCACAGCAGAAAGGGAATCAACCCATCCTTATTGCAGAAATTTCGAAAAAACGTAAGATCCCTCTGAAATTTCTTGAAAATATTTTATTGACCCTTCGTAAAGATGATATCCTGGAAAGCAAAAAAGGAAAAGGCGGAGGCTACTATTTTAAAATTCCCCCTCCTGAGATCACCCTCGCCCGTATCATCCGATTATTAGACGGTCCTATTGCCCCGCTTTCATGTGTGAGTATGCATTTCTATGAGCGTTGCGTGAACTGCAATGAAGAACAATGTGGCCTGCATGATATGATGATCAAAGTACGAGACGCCAATCTCAAAATCCTAGAGAATAAAACGATTGCGGATATCGCATGAAGTTATAAAGTTCATAAAGTTTATAAAGTTTATAAAGTGGAAAGACTTGATGAAATGTCAAATAGTTTCATTAGAATTTAGAAATTTTAAACTTTTTCCTCATTAGAGCGATGCTATATAGTTAGAAAGAGCAAAGAGTTCAATTGTTACCTGTAATTTAAATTCATCAACATATCCTCTGTCATCTTGTCGAGATTATATTCTTCCTTCCAGTCCCAGTCTCTTCTAGCAATGGTGTCATCGATACTGTAAGGCCAGCTTTCAGCGATCTTCTGCCTATAATCAGGTGCATATGAAATAGTAAAGTCTGGTATGTGTAGCTGGATGGATGCGGCTACTTCTGCCGGAGAAAAACTCATAGCAGAAACATTATAAGAAGTTCTTACAGATATATTCTCAGCAGGAGCTTCCATTAATTCCAGTGTAGCACGAATGGCATCGGGCATATACATCATCGGCAAATATGTTTCAGCTGCCAAGCAACTCGTAAACTTTTTCTGATGGATCGCTTCATGATAGATCTCAACTGCATAATCAGTAGTCCCTCCACCGGGTGCCGACTTATAGGAAATCAACCCAGGGTAACGTAAGCTGCGCACATCCACTCCATAGCGTTGAAAATAATAATTACACCAAAATTCACCAGCATACTTACTGATACCATAAACTGTTGTTGGCTCAATGATGGTTTGCTGCGGACAAAATTCCTTGGGAGAAGTGGGGCCGAATACCGCAATAGATGAGGGCCAGTAAACTTTATGCAACTTTTCCTCTCTAGCTATATCAAGCACATTCAATAGCGATGTCATGTTTAAGTTCCATGCGAGATTGGGATTTTTTTCTCCAGTAGCAGAAAGAATAGCAGCCAGTAAATAAATCTGTGTAATACCCTGTCGGATCACCTGCACATGCAGCATCTCTTTGTTCATCACATCCATACTTACATAAGGACCCGTGCCAGCAAGCAAAGGGTTTTCTTCACGAAGATCAGAGGCAATCACATTCGCATTTCCATAGATTTTTCTTAAAGCAAGGGTGAGTTCCACCCCAATCTGACCGGACGCGCCGATCACGAGGATTTTTTCTTTGGGCATATAAGACAAGCATTAATCGTTTAATCAGGAGATCATTGACATTATTGCCTTCAGATCTTCCGGGGTATCTACACAGTAGCTATTATATTTTGTCGGCACACACTGAATCGTAAAGCCTGCCTGCAACCATCTCAGCTGCTCCAGTGATTCTGCTTTTTCCAATGAAGCCAACGGCAATTTAGTAAGTTTCTCCAATACATCAGCCCGATAAGCATACATACCCACATGACGCCAAAAAGCATGGTGCAGATGCCATTCTTCTTTATGCTTATTTTTTATGTAAGGAATAACCGATCGGCTGAAATAAAGGGCTTCACTTTTATCATTCAACACCACTTTCACTTCGCCTTCACTCCATAAAGTTTCTGTATCATCAACAGAAGCAATCTGTGTGGCCAGTTCTATTTCTCCTTGCAACAGAACCTTTGCCAGTTCATCAATTTGTTCAGGCTCCAGGATAGGTTCATCACCCTGAATATTAATTACATATTTGTACTCCCGGTCAAGTTTAGTCAGCGCTTCATAACAACGATCGGTGCCACTTGGATGCGCACTTGATGTCATAACTGATTTGGCTCCTAGCGAAATAACATGATCATATATGCGTGCATCATCGGTAGCTACTACCACTGCAGATAAATACTTTGATTGTTCAGCTCTTTCCACCACGCGCTGAATCATGGTCTTCCCTTTAATATCGATCAACGGCTTTCCGGGGAAGCGTGAACTTTCAAATCTGGCAGGAATGATACCAACGATCATAGAAATATTATGAATGAGGTTGAATGGAACCGTCTTGATATGTTAAAAACGGAGTATCGATTGCATTTCTTTCTTTAAGAAATTCGAGATATTCATTAGAATAATTCATCCGGTGCTGAATGGTCAGATCATAATCGCCAGAGTATTGCATCACCACTTCACTGATCTCCCGCACCGCATGTTGACCGCCTTCCTGTTGAGTGATATAATCAGCAAGCTTATGATGCATACAGAAAGATTCGAAAGCAGGATTACCGGCATGATGCACTAAAAATCTTAACCCTGCTTTAGCGGCAAGAGAAAGATCTAATACATCATCATAAACAAACAATACTTCTTCGGATTGAAGATGATATTTTTTACAGATATCATCCAATGCTACTTCTTTATGTTTGATACCTGCATATACGGCATGTAAGTTTTCCCGTTGCGCCCATTTATACGATAAACGATTATGCTCACCGGAAATAACTGCACAAACCGGCATGACTTTTTTCTGTAAATGATAATGAAAGCGCATCATGTTGATGCCCATGGAATCTGTCTCACTATACACACTGTGACCCTCTATATTCTTCTCCCCATTATTGAAAACGCCGTCCCAGTCAAACAAAAAAGCCTTAATGCCGGATAATCGGGAAGAAAATTCAGCAGGATCAATCAATAATTTTCCGGGTGTATCGGGCATATCAAAAGAAAATAATTTCAGTCATCTCGAACGGGCTTCTTCAACAGCAGAAATTATGCTTTCAGATCCTGAATATCCAGCATACCGATCGGCTTACCATTCTCAGTTACCATAATGGTATCCACATTGGTCTGACGGAACAACTGCTGCGCATCATTCAGTAAACGATCTGATTCAATACTGATGGGGGCTTTATATTCAAAGGCGCCTAATTTTTTATCGAGCACACCAGAACCTTCCTGCTGCAGATGTCTGCGCAGATCACCATCTGTAAATACACCTTTCACCTGGCTGCCACCTTCCGTTACCACAATCGCACCGAAACCAAATTCAGTCATTTTAACAATCGCATCTTTTACATTCACACCTGCATCTACTACGGGATTTACTCCATTGATGGCTTCACCCACACGAACTGTCATCAACTTAGTATCTTGTAAGAACTGAGCCGTACCCAGATCCGTAAAATTATTCTCCGTCAAAGTTTTCAATACTTTCAGCGGAACGGTAATCGTATGCACTCCGATATTGATCGCGTTGCGCACATGTTCGTTATGGCGCACCGAGCTGAACATGATTTTGGTGTTGTAGCCATAATAATTGACAGCTTCCACACATTGTTGTACCAATGTCAAAGCATCATGGCCCTGATCCTGTAGGCGACCTACCAAAGGACAAACATAACTTGCGCCTGCATGCATCGCCATATAGGCCTGTTGCAATGTATAAACAAGGTGAACATTCACCAATAAACCTTCTTTTCTGAGCATGCTACATGCCTTTACCCCTTCTAATGAAACCGGAATTTTAAACACTGTCTTGGCCGGATCAAGCCCCAGATCAAGTTGGCGTTTCGCCTCTTTGACCACATCTTCGGCGGTATTGCCCAGTGCTTCGATCTGTAAAACCGGCACCATTTTTGACAGTTTGACGATCATACCGTCGATATCGGTAATACCCTCACGCTGCATAAATGTAGGCGTTGTGGTCAGACCATTTAAAAATCCGAGTTTAAAGCCTTCTTCAATTTCGCGAAGGTTGGCGGAGTCGAGATATAGTTCCATAATTCGTAAAAATTGGGCCAAAGGTAAGGCAAATGGGAAATTAATAAGTAGTAATTAAGAATTAATAATGGAATATAGAATGTCTAAAAAAAAATCGACAACCTACAACTCATAACCTACAACCTTCTCCTATCTGTACTTCAATTCCACCTGATGCAATTCAATCAACGGCTTCATGAATTCTTCCAGATGATAAACGGATAACTGACTGGCCGCATCACATAACGCTTTTTCGGGTTCGGGATGAACCTCAATGAATACGCCATCTACACCTGCAGCTACGCCGGCTCTGCTGAGCACTGGCAAAAACTCCCTCGCGCCTCCTTTGGAGTCGGCGCTCGGTATGCCGTATTTACGAATGGAATGCGTGATATCAAACACTACCGGATAACCTAATTTACCCATATGATAAAAAGCCCTTGGATCCACAATCAGATCATTATACCCCATAGTATATCCACGCTCAGTCAAAATGATCTGATCATTGCCGGCCTCCACACACTTGCCCACGGGATGCTTCATATTCTCCGGCGCTAAAAACTGTCCGTGTTTGATATTAATCACCTTACCGGTCTGCGCCGCAGCTACTAGCAACCCACTCTGCATACATAAATACGCAGGGATCTGCAACACATCACACACCTCGCCTACCGGCTTCGCCTGATCAGGATAATGGATGTCAGTCAAGATAGGAAATCCGAAATCCTTCTTGATGCGGGCTAGTATTTTCAAGCCTTCTTCGAGTCCGGGCCCCTGATAATACGACAAACTACTTCTATTGTCTTTCAGAAAAGATGACTTATATATAACGGACACGCCTAAACGCTCGCTAATCTTTTTTAATTCTTCCGCGGTTTTCAGCATGATACTTTCCTCTTCAATCACGCAGGGACCGGAGATCAAAAACAAATTGTCTGCTCCACACTCAATCGAACCAACTTTAACTTTTTTTACACTCATGTTATAATCGTTTAAATAAATTTTGAATATCTGTTAATGTAATTTTCTCCTTCCAGTCCTGACCAATCGCATGTTTCCACATGTGATCTAACCTGTAGGCTACTTCAGCCATCGCTTCTATCTGCTCTTCCGTCCAGTCCTTACTCAAATTCTGCGGCAACTCTATATTATGCTGAGCCAACATTTGCTTAAACTCTCTCACACCATCACCATAATAGTCCTCCAGGTGCTGAAACGCCACACAGTTGGCATAACAATGTTTATAATGTAAAATTTTAGAGAGACCATAAGATAAAGCATGACAAATGCCGACTTCAGAATAGGTCAGGCTCAATCCACCCATCAAAGAAGCTACCATCAGCTTATCATCATTCTCCGGCGTTTGTCCGGAACCGTTACCTAAATACACTTCCCGACATAACTGTAATGACTTATCAGCATACGCATGACTGAATGCATTATTCAAAAGCCCTTGCTCACTTTCAATACAATGGATATAGGTATCCATCCCTGTATAAAACCATTTATCGGAAGGAACAGAAGCAATTAATTCGGGATCAAGAATGACCTGATTGAATACCGTCCAGTCGCATTTTAATCCGAGTTTCTTTTCCGGACCGGTCAGCACGGCGGTCATACTCACTTCGGCTCCTGTTCCGGAAATCGTGGGAATACCCAAATGATAAATGCCCGGTTTTTTGATCAGATTGAGTCCCTGATACAAAGTAGAAGATCCTTCATTTGTAAACATCAGCGAAACCGCTTTCGCAATATCCAT
>CAZZJD010000087.1:0-6915 GCA_964654305.1 uncultured Chitinophagaceae bacterium | reverse complement strand
GGGGGGATCGCAGATCTACTAAAAATTTTCAGTGATAAAAAATGCGTATTGATTAATTATAATCAATATCAACCCAATTACCCCAACGAATTACAATATATACTCACTCCACATAACAACCTGCACGATGCCGCTAAAAATCTATTCAAAATCATGAGAGAGGCCGATCTCCAAAACGCAGATGTTATCCTCGCCGAATATGCCCCTTCAGAAGGATTAGGCCTCGCTATCAATGATCGTATTGAAAGGGCTAAATGGGAATGGAAGAAGGAAATATAGTTGTCCATCTCGTCTCGCCTAAGACGAGACTATTATCATGCCCCGAAAGCATTCAGGGCGTTATCTTGTTGTCGAAATTTATCTATTGACATCATGATACCGCGACACCATGATACCACATATTGTATTATTCTTTTCTCGTTTTTCGCCCCCCCTATTCCTTCAACCCCGCAATCACTTGCAAAAATTCTTCTGCCTTTAAAGAAGCACCGCCTACTAATCCGCCATCCACGTCGGGCTGTCCAAATATCTCTTTGGCATTGGCGCCCTTTACACTACCTCCATATAAAATGGAAATTCCATTGGCTATTTCGCTGCCGTATTGGCCCGCTATGGCAGATCTTAAATATGCATGCATTTCCTGAGCTTGTTCAGCTGTTGCAGTCTTACCTGTACCAATGGCCCAGATCGGCTCATAGGCAATTACGACCTTCTTAAAATCAAATTCAGAAAGATCAAATAAACTTTCCTTCAGTTGGTTCGCCACATATTGATTCTGATTTCCCAACTCACGGATATCCAGACTCTCCCCGCAACAAAATATGGGAGTAAGTCCGTTTTGTAAAACCACTTTCACTTTCTCTGCAAGCAACGCATTAGTTTCTCCGAAATATTCCCTGCGTTCAGAATGTCCTAAGATCACATAATACACGCCCATCGACTGCAACATTTCAGCAGAGGTTTCTCCTGTATACGCCCCCGATTGATGCTGAGAGCAATTCTGCGCGGCTACATCAACTCGAATATTATTCTTGGCATACTCGAGCGCCATGGACAAATATGGAAAAGGGACACCTAAGGATACATATTGATTTGATGATATCGTAAGGGGGACTTTGAATAGATCATGCAATAAAGCTTCAGCTTGTGCCCATTTCAAATTCATTTTCCAGTTAGCGGCGGCGATTTGTTTTCTGATCATTGTGTTTGATTTTTTCTTTCCTTATAAAGCTGCAAAAGTAGGTTCTTATTCTTTTCATCCAAGATTTTGCCCTTCATTTTCATCCAGTTATGCACATCTTCCAACAATTTATCTTCTCGGTAGATCTCCTCTGTATCAACATCCCAGGTGAAATCTGCGATATATTTATTGGGGAAACCATGCTTGATAATATTAGAGCAGACACCCATTACCGTGCCGCTGTTAAGTGAGGTATTAATAGCAGTCCGGGTGTGATCACCCATCATCACGCCGCATTTCGATCCCGCATGCACTGGCTTTCGCAACAATGGATTCCATAAAAAAATATCACGTGCATTATTTTTCACATTCGAGCAGGAAGTACCCGCTCCCATATTGCACCAGGAACCAATCACCGAATCCCCGATATATCCATGATGTGCTTTATTAGAATAGTCAAAGAAAACGCTGTTCTTGATCTCCCCTCCTACAACACATTGTCGACCAATAGTGGTAGCACCATATAAAGTTGCGCCCATTTTCACTACGCTGTCATCCAAAATAGCAACCGGCCCACGAATGCAAACTCCTTCCATAATCTGAACATTCTTGCCAAGATAAATTGAGCCAGACTCCGTATTTAGAAACGCACCAGAGGCCCTAACCCCTGATTCTACAATAATATTACCGGATCCAATGATTTTATTCTCCTGTTCGAATTGTGATTTCGAATTCGGCAGATTTATATCACTCATATCCTTCACAAGGAGCGAATGATTAAATTGTATAATATCAAATGGATTCCTCAGAATGCTAAGTTGATCCACATTTACTTTTATATGCAGCGTCTGATAAAGTGAAATAGAAAAACCCTTAAAATGATTTACTGCAACACAAATAGCTACAATTTCATTTTGGTAAGTAATCGCTTCATTCAACTTCAATTCACAAACGGAACTAACCAAGACTTTATCTGGTATGATAGCGCAATTAATATAAACTGCTACATCTTCTCTTATTTGAGTTGTATCATAAGCAATAACCTGAGGTAAATATTGCGCATATCGCTCCAGCTGGGTCCATAAACCCAACCTTATTTCAGCAAAAGACCTGAGCTGAGAAAATGGATAAAGAATATCTCTTTCATCAGGATCACATAAGACATATCTCATGCGCTCAAATTACGAAAGAATGCAGCATAAAAAAAGCCGACTCATCATGAATCGGCTTTTATAGATATAAAAAATATTAAGGCAAGAATGGGATTAAAACTTGATCTATTTTGTAATAAATACCGTTTACATATAGATTTTCTACTGGTCCACCAGCAGTTTTAGGAATTGCATTTGTCGGAAGTGGATTTAAGGTTCCTCTTACTTGTAAACCAGTAGCAATACGACCGGTAAAGGATGATGAAACTGTTATTCCCGGATGGCTTGCAGTTAAAGGATTCAAATTTAATAGAGTAGGATAATTGGAAGCTAAACTAGAGAAATTACTTGGGAAAGCCCGGCTTCCTAAAATATGATATGCAATAAGCGCACGAACAACCTGAGCTGTTAATACTGGATAAAGTACTGGGTTAGAAAAAACAGTAGGATTTGCACTCAAGGCTGCAGCTTGTAAAGCTGCAGTTGCCTGATCTATACCAGTTCTGACCAAAGCCTGTGTAATTAAAGTGGTCAATATTGTTCTAAATGCATTATTTGTAGGTGCAAAAACTGTAAGGTTTGCCAAAGGCTCACTCAATGCATATTGGAAGCTTGGAGATCTGTCTGTGAGTAAGCCGGAGTCTGCTCTAGCTACAGCAGCTAGAAGAAAAGTAAAATCAGGATCAGCCTGTAAATCCTGTGCGAGAATTTTTGTAGGTGGATTCATGATTAAAGCAATACCATGTACTACTCCATTTGAAGCTACAATATCATCTTTAGCTACTACAGGAATATTATTGATCCATGCAGAATCCGTTCTTCTTGATGGGAAAGCGGTCATTTTAATAGGTATTGATGTAGTAGGAACACCTGTAACAAGTGCCCGACTAGCAATATCCAGTGCTGTTCCCCTCTGAATATTTGGAAAAGAACTAGGAATTGAAGCAGCACGTACGATTTCGTTCGGAATTACATGATATGAAAGTAATGGAGTTAATTGATTAAGCGGAAGCGCATTAATAACATTTAAAGTAATCCCAAGAGCGTTAAAAGCTGAATCCGTTGGTGCAAATATGGTAAACTTTGCATCGGGATTATCCAATCTTATATTTAAGCCTGTACGAATAAGACCTGCATTTAAAATGGTATACTTCCCATTTGTAGCAATCTTTTTAGATAGGGTATTCAAAGAATCACCGGGAATACGTTTTTCTATGGATCCAATTGGATCATAAATTTTATTACAAGAAAATAAAACCAGTAATAATAAAATTAATACTGCAAAATTTTGATATATCGACTTTGTATATTGTTTCATAAATGAAAATTATAATGATTAAAATACGTTATGAGCATAACTGATGAAATACATTCCCCCTATCGCAGGATTTCCAGCACCTTGAATGTAATACTGATTCAAAATGTTATTTCCTCCAATTTTAATGATTGATCTCGTTTGAGGTATCTTATAACTTATCTGGGCATCAAGTGTATGAATCGCAGGGACATCAAATGAAGCAAAATCGCTTTCATATAAGAAACTATCCATCCAGCGATAAACGATACTGAAGCCAATTCGATTTTGTAATAAAAAACCAGTATTCCCTAATGTAATGTTTGCACGATACTTCGGTGTGCTGAAAAAAGTCTGAAAACCGGGAGGCACATCATTTAATTCATCGCTAGATAAATTTCCTCCTATGGTGAAATTTCTAGGCATGCGATAATCTAAACTAACACCATACCCTAAAGTTGAAATCTGTTGTGAAGAATTGATAGGGATAGAAAATAATCTTTTTGTTGTTGTTGGATCTTGCATAACCACCTGACGTGTTATAAAATTCTGATATTGACCATAATAACCATATACGTCAATCAATAAATTATCATCAAGCAATAGGCCTTTATATCCTAATTCTATTGAACTTACAGCTTCTGGCTTTACATCCGTGACTGTAACAACTTTAGAAGTTGGTAAGCCATTTACAACTTCATAAACTGGATTACTATTTAATTTATAAAAATCTCTAAAGTTTCTATTTCCTCCAATTAACTGAAGCTGGCCGCCAACTAGTAAATTAATCCATTGTTGTTGCGTTGTGGGGAAACGATAAGCAGTTTGATAAGAAACACGGACATTATTATTTTTAGAAATTTTTATCAAAGCCGTTGCTCTAGGTGTGAAACGACCATCGAAATTCTCATTCTTATCATAACGTCCACTCGCAGTAATTTTTAATATATCATTAAAGAAAGATTTTGAAGCCTGAACGTAACCGCCATATTCAGCAATACCTATTGAACCAGTACTATCAGCAAAAAGCGTCCCTTTTGAGTCTAAATTATACTGCTTGTATGTACCACCTACAATTATTTCCGCAAATTTATTCGTGTACTCTGATAAATTATATTGACCGTCAAGAACATAAAGATCCGTTTGATCTAAGAATCTGCCTCCACCTAAAGGAGCTCCTGATTCTCTTTTACCAATCGGAACAGTCTTTAAGAAATTATATAAATTATTAAACTGCGGGGTTCCTGGAGCAGGGCGTCCGTTATCTGCCACTGCTCTTGCAGCAGTATGGGCATCCGCATCATTTAAACCAAGAGACAATCTACTGTTTAAATAAGTAGCTACATATTCAGGCAACCAAACCTGAGTGGGCTTCCAAGCCTCATTTAACAAGGATGTTGTAGCAGTCAAATTATAAGAATCACCGGAATTCTCCTGAGTGGTATAGCCTCTTAAATACCAATTTTTACTATTCAATTCAACCTTATATTGCCCCATTTTTAAGTTCAACAAACTATAACGGTCACTACCCGTATAAACGGTATTACCTGTCCCCCAAAAACCACTCACTATTGCTTCAATATCGTTAGTTATTTTATAATTAAGCGACCCCCCGACTTTGAAATTAAGTGTATTGGGATCAATTAAATCTCTTTCACTATAACCCGTTCTTGTAACAAATATTTGAGAGGGCAAAGAAGATAATAGAGACTGATAACCAGGAATAGCTGCAAAATTATTTAGAATGGGCCTAATATCAAATTGACGTTCATCTCCATAAACGTTTACGCCGTCATAATTAGGCACGGATCTATCTCCTGGAATCAACTTAAGTAAAGCTCTGTCGTAATTTCTATTATCAGAGGCCCTCCAGTCAATTGCCTGGATCAGTTCACCGGTAATTTTAAAAGCAAATTTCTCTGAAATCTTTTTCGCCCAGCGAACTCCCCAGTTATAATAAGGAGAAGCTGTAGCAAATCTTTCATCAGTATGCATTACACCTTGTTTTATCTGAAATGATAAACCCTGGTGTTTAAATGGATTTTTACTATTTATCAATAAAGTTCCATTCATACCTCCGGACCCATATAAAGCAGATGAGGCACCTGGTAGAAGTTCCATATTATCAACATCCAACTCCGTTAATCCAATAATACTTCCAACCGAAAAGTTAAGGCCGGGGGCCTGATTGTCCATACCATCTACTAGTTGATTGAATCGGGTATTGCCACTTCCAAGAAAACCACGTGTTGTAGGAGTTCTGAAAGTTAATGAAGAGGTCATCATATCAACCCCTTTTAAGTTCGTTATCGCTTCATAATAATTTGAAACAGGTGCATTCTGAATAGCAGAAGCACTTACTCTTTCAATAGAAACTGGCGACTCTAGAATTCGGGTTGCCACACGCGTTGCCGAAACAACAATCTCTTGTCCTAGCTTAGAAGATGACTTCAACTCAAAGTCTGTGGCGGATCCTGCAGCATTTACAACAAGCTCAGCAGATTCATACCCAACTGAACTAAATACTAGCGTAACGGGAAAATTAAAATTTCCGGATAATTTATATTCACCTCGTTCATTGGTGTAAGTTCCGGTGTTTGTTCCTTTCACAATTACAGATACCGCAGAAATCACATCCTTAGCTCCTTCAGAAGATTTTACTTTTCCTGAAATGGAAACCTGCTGGGCAAAAAGTGTAAAAGGGAAAAGTATGGCAGAAAGCCATACTGTAAGCAATCGTAAGCTTAATCTCATAATCATTAGTTTTAGTAAAGTTGGCATAAATTTGATAAATAAATAGGAAAAAATCAAATATTTATTTTGGGAAACAGATGATTTGTGCAAAACTTTGCCGACGCTTCGACAAATTAAATATTTATGCAATTTCAATTTACCGGTCAGACCAATTTTTATAGCGGAAAGGTAAGAGACGTTTATTCAATAAAAAACGATTGGTTAGTGATGGTGGCTACTGACCGTATTTCTGCTTTCGATGTAATATTGCCAAAAGCCATCCCCTATAAAGGTCAGGTTCTCAATCAGATCGCATCTTACATGCTAAATAAAACAGCTGATATATGCCCAAACTGGCTAAGAGATGTCCCAGCTCCAAATGTTTCTGTAGGGGTAAAATGCAAACCGATTCCCGTTGAAATGGTTGTCAGAGGAAATCTGGTAGGTCATGCATGGCGCACTTACAAGTCGGGCAAAAGAATATTATGTGGAGCAACATTGCCGGAGGATTTACAAGAAAACGATTACTTCCCGTCTCCCATTATTACACCTAGTAC
>CAZZJD010000086.1:0-7088 GCA_964654305.1 uncultured Chitinophagaceae bacterium | reverse complement strand
TTCTGGCCTTTGGCGACGGCGCGAAACATCGGGCCAGGTCCGGTGCTGCTGAAGTCCGCACTTCGTGACAGCAGCGCATTGGTGGCGCCCGCTCCGGCGATGGTGACAATCTTGACGTTCAGGCCCTGCGCTTTCCAGAACCCCTTCTCTTCCGCTACATATGCGGTCGAGAACACCAGGCTCACCGTGGGCAATGCCAGCGTAATGTCTTGAGCGGAGGCCAACGTCGGCAGCACGGGAAGAAGCCCGAGAGCTGCGGCCACTCGAAAGAACTTGGAAATCATGTTCGTCTCCTGTTGGTTTTTCAGCAGAGTGCGTCTTCGTGACGCTGGATCGCGGAGTCGTCACGAGTGCGCGCTGCGCCAGAGCGGTAGTCCCTGACCATTTGTTGTATGTCGAGGGGATAGCCGATGTGGTTCTCCTCGAACTCTTCGCTCATTTCCGTCCCGAACTCGATCGCTCGCTCCATCGTGGCGAAGTTCTCGCACCACAGCTCGAGGTTGTTGCCGTCCGGGTCCTGGAAGTACACGCCCACGCCGGTGCGATGATCGATTGCGCGGTCGATGCGCACCCCTGCATCCATGAGGCGCCCTGTGAACTGAACAAGTTCTGCGTAGTCCCGCACCTCGACTGCAAAGTGGTTCATGCCAAGGGTCCCCTGTCGACGGTCTGCGCCGCGCGCGGGAATCAGCGCAATGTCGTGGTGCTGATAGCCGAAGCTCACCGTGGCGAACCGGCCGTCTGCGCTCTTCATCACCCTCATGCCCATGGCATCCCGGTAGAAGGCGACCGAGCGCGCCAGATCGCTGACATTGATTCCTATGTGAGTGATGCGTGCAGTGGGCCATTGCATGACGAATCTCCTTGTGTGATTGCGCTTGCTCAGTGGGTCGGGTCGGGGCCGACCTGGACCAACTGCTTGCCGAGGTTCTCGCCGGTGAGCATCGAGAGGAACGCAGCGGGCGCCTGTTCCAGACCGTGTGCCACTGTCTCGCGGAACTTCAACTGGCCTGCCTGGTACCAGCGTGAGAGGCGCGTCAGGCCCTCTTCGGTTCGGTGCGCGAAGTCGTAGATCAGGAAGCCGGACATCACTGCGCGGGGCACTAGCAGGTGACGCATGTTGTATGTGGTCGGCCGGGAGGACTCGATGGGGTTGTATTGCGACATCACTCCGCAGATCACCACGCGGGCACTGACCGCAAGGTGCGGAATCACCGCCTGGTGGACAGTCCCCCCCGAGTTGTCGAAGAAAACGTTCACCCCGGTGGGGGCCGCACGGGCCACTTCGCCCGTCAAGTCAGTGGTCGTGCGGTAGTCGATGGCGGCGTCGTAACCCAGCTCATTGGTGCAGTAGCGGGCCTTCGCCTCACTGCCCACCACTGCGATCGTTCGGCAGCCAGAAAGTCGGGCGATCTGCCCGGCGGCGGAGCCGACCGCTCCAGACGCCGCCGTGACAAGGACTGTGTCGCCTGCGCGCGGGCGGCCCAGGTCAAGCAGAGCGAAGTAGGCGCTCAACCCTGGCATGCCGAGCAACCCGACCGCAGTGGAGATCGGGGCGAGAGCCGGATTGACCTTGCGCATGCTGGTTGCTTTGACGACGCAGTGCTCCTGCCATCCGGTTTCTCCGATGACGATGTCACCCGCCTGAAAACTATCTGATTCGGAAGCGAGCACCTCGGCAACAGCACGACCCGTCATCACTTGGCCGGGGCGCACGCCGTCGGTGTAATTCTTGGCTGGCGAGATCCGGCCACGCATGTACGGGTCCATGGACAAGTAGATTGCGCGAACCAGAAGCTCACCGGTGCGAGGCACCGGCACCTGGGCCGTCCCGAACGCGAAGTCGTCCACCTCTGGGCGGCGGTCTCCCTCGACGTACCGTCGAAGCGTCCATTGCCTGGTTGTCTGCATGTGCATTGTCTCCTTTGTGCGGCGCGTCATGCATTCATGATAAGGAGAACTATAAAGCCCCTCCCCCTGTTTGACAACAGGATCGAACCTTGAAATACTCTTCCATGCATGCATGAAACCGTCAAGGAGCAAAAATGAACGATGCAAATGCGTTGGCGGCCTGTCAGCGCCTGGTCGCAGCTTTCGCGCACCATGTCGACCACCGGGAATCTGAAAAGCTGGTGCAACTGTTTACTGAGGACGGCACCTTCGAGCGCCGCGGGGAAGTCCTGCGGGGGCACAAAGAAATCCGTGCGGCGCAAGGCAAGCGGCCCGCTGGCGTGGTTGTGCGCCACGTCTGCGCGCCAGCGCATATCGAACTGGTCGACGCGGAGCACGCCCGCGGGGTCACCTACTTCCAGATCTTCCGTGCACATGGCAGTGCCGATGACGTCCTCCCGCTCCCGATTGCCGAGGTTCTGGGTCAGTTCGAGGACGAATTCGTCCTGACTTCCGCAGGCTGGCGCATCAAGGCTCGCCGCGCGCGCGGCATCTTCCGGCACGCCGCTTGATGGACCACCTCAACATGAAGCCGGCCTACCCCGTCATCGTCATCGGAGCTGGCCCGGTTGGCCTTTGCACAGCGATTGAACTGGCACGCCGCGGCATCGAGTGCCTGGTCGTGGAGAAGGGCGACGGCCGGAACGAACATCCCCGCGCGAATGTCGTCAGTCCGCGCAGCATGGAGCACTTTCGCCGCTGGGGCATTGATCAACAGGTCATCGACGCAGGGCTGCCCCGAACCCATCGTACCGATGTCATCTTCACCACCCGCCTGTTCGGTTCCGAGATCTCACGCTTCAGCTTTCCATCGATCGAAGAATGTGCCAAGGCTGACCCCCCGCTGATGGGCGCCTATCCGGAGCTCGCCTACTCCCCCTACTTCAAGACAGCTGTCGGGCAGAACCACCTCGAGCCCGTGCTGCGCGCGTATGCCGAGTCGCTTCCCGGACTCACGCTCGCCTTCAATCAGGAGGTGGTCGGCTTGGAGCAGGACTCTGACGGCGTCCAAGTAATGCTGTCCGCCGATTCCGCAGGCCGCAGGCACCCCGTCCATGCCCGCTATGTGGTCGCCTGCGATGGCGCACGGAGCTTTGTACGTTCCGAGCTTGGCGTCGAGATGGAGGGCAATCCCACACTCGGACAGAACGTCGGCGTCTACTTCATTGCGCCAGGCTTGGTGGAGCGCGCCGGACTGGGCACAGGCATTCTCTACTGGACCTTGGCGCCTGGTGCTCACGGTGTGTTCATTGCCATCGACGGACGCGAAGAGTGGGTATTGCAGAGGCACCTCGTCGCTAGGGAGTCACTGGAAGACTTCGACGCTCATCAAGCTGTTACTGACGCAATGGGAGCGGACTTCCCGTTCACCATCCGGACCGTCCAGCCCTGGGTTCCCCGTCAGCTTGTAGCGGCAAGGTACCGCATTGGCCGGGTCTTTCTGGCTGGAGACTCCGCACACCTTCTCTCGCCCACAGGGGGCTTCGGCATGAACACTGGAATCGGTGATGCAATCGACATCGGCTGGAAGCTTGCGGCCAGCTTTGCCGGCTGGGGCGGCCCCGGGCTTCTGGACACCTACGAGGCAGAGCGCCGGCCGATCGCCTGGAGGAATGCCGTGGAAGCCACCGACAACCGGCGCCATCTGGATACGGCCACCCCTCCCCCCGAGATTGAAGAGAACTCACCTCGCGGCGAAGAAATCCGCAAGACGTGGGCCGCACGGATCCAGACACAGAAGAAGCACTTCGCGGCCGTCGGCATTCACTTGGGCTATCGCTACGACGAATCGCCCATCGTCATTGGAGACCGCACGCCTGCACCGCCCGACGACCCGATGATGTACTGCCCCACGGCACGTCCCGGCTCACGGGCTCCCCATGTCTGGCTAACTTCGGGGCGCTCCATCCTGGACATGTTCGGGCCCGGCTATACGTTGCTCCGCTTCGGGGCCGATGCGCCCGACTGCGGCGGATTCCGCAATGCCGCCCAACAACTGGGCGTACCCCTGTCAGTCGCCGACATCGACGAAGTCGCTGCTGCTCAGCTCTATGCAGCTCGACTTGTCCTCGTGCGGCCTGACGGCCATGTCGCTTGGCGCGCCGACGCACCGCCCACCGATGCGCTGGCCATTCTCCGCAAGGTCACCGGGGCGTAGAAGGATCAACGGTCAGAACGGCTCCTTGAACGGTCGGAGGTCCAATTCGTGGGTCCAGGCCGTCTTGGGCTGGTGATGAAGATGCCAATAGGCTTCGGAGATGCCCTCAAGGCTCAATAACCCTTCCTCGCCCTTCTCCTCGAATCGCTGCGGCCGGTTCAGGCGGATGCGGTCACCGTTGATCGATCCGTCTACCACGACATGCGCGATGTGGATCCCTCGGGGGCCAAACTCGCGTGCCATCGACTGCGCAACGGCACGCAATCCGAATTTGCCTGCCGAGAACGCGGCAAAGGTCGGCTTCCCTCGCAGAGAGGCCGAAGCGCCCGTGAACAGCACCGTGCCTCGACCGGCAGGCAACATGCGGCGCACGGCTTCCCGGCCACAGAGAAAGCCGCCCAAGCACGCGACGCGCCACACATCTTCGAAGAACTCCGCCGACATGCTCAGGAAATCGTGCGGACGGTTGTTACCTGCGTTGTAGCAGACGACTTCGGGCGCGCGCCCGTGTGCGTGGACCTTTTGGAACAGTTGGACCACCGAGGCTTCGCTCGTGACATCGCAGACGACGGCTTCGGCCTCCGCGCCCGCTAACCGGAGCTCGCGCGCAACCGATTCGACCTTTTCCTGCGTGCGACCCGCGACCATCACGGTGAAGCCCCCCTCCCCGAAGCGGCGCGCCAGCATGCCGCCGAGTCCGCGAGCGGGCCCCACACCTACAATCAAGGCCAGCGGTTTCATCGATTGAACCCTTTCATGAATTCGACCGCAGATCGCAGCAAGACACCCCTGGGCCCGCCGTGATCACGCAATCTGAAGTTGCACTTCTCAAGCTACGCGAACTCATTCTGAGTGGGGCCTTTCCGCCAGGCTCGCACCTGATGGAAGTGCCGCTTGCAGAGCAGATGGATGTGTCCCGCACTCCTGTGCGCCTGGCGCTGGGTGCGCTGGCGCAGGAGGGGTTGCTGAAGTACACCGCGAAAAGTGGATTCGTGGTGCGAGGCTTCAGCGTGAAGGAGATCGTTGACGCGGTGTCCGTGCGCGGCAGGCTTGAAGCGATGGCATGTACGCTTGTGGCCGCGAAGGGCTTGAGCGAGGAAGCGCGCGAGCAACTGCGGTCCAATGTCAAACGCACGGCAGACCTCTCAAAGCGGCGCACCATTGAAGCGGAACATGTTGGCCTCTGGTGCGAGTTGAACGGCGAGTTTCACGATGTGCTGGTGCGCGAAGCCGATAACGAAACCCTTTCGAAATTCATTCAACAGGTCGACTCGGTACCGCTAGCGGGTGCCAAGACGGTGGCCGCGACATTCCGAAATCTTGATCGCATCGGCGCTGTTATTGGGCAGTCGGTCACCATGCACCAGCTCGTTCTCGAGGCGGTAGAGAACAGGCAGCCGGATCGTGCTGAGTACCTGATGCGTGAACATGTCTACCAGGGCCAGCAGGGACTGCAACGATACCTGGAATCACTGGACAAGGGCGCGGCCTACACGAACGTGCCTGCGGTGAAGCTGGTGGCCAGTTAGGCCTCATCGGCGACTGGGTTCCGTAAGGTACCCAGCCCGCCAACGGTCACCTCCAGGACGTCTCCTGCCTGGAGAAATCGTGGGGGCATGCGCTTGTAGCCGGATCCTGCTGGCGTGCCGGTCGCGATGATGTCACCCGCTGACAGTGGCGTGAATTGGGAGACGTAGGCGACCAGCTGCGCGATACCGAAGGAAAGGTCTCCCAGCGTTCCTGCCTGCATCACCTCGCCATTGAGACGCAGTTCCAGCCCGACCTGCGACAAATCCTCAAACTCGTCGACGGTTGCGATCCAGGGGCCGAGGGAAGCGGTGCCCGGGAAGTTCTTCGCCGACGTGAAGTGTCGTGTGTGACGCATCCAGTCCCTGGGCGTTGCATCCTGGTAGGCCGTGATGCCAGCGATGTGCTGCAAGGCGTAGGCTTCTGAAATCCTCCGCCCTCCTCGACCGATCACGACTGCGATCTCCCCTTCAAAGTCGAATTCTGTCGTGTCACGCGGCTTGATGAGCGCATCACCTGGCGCAACGTGGGTATCTGCAAATCGGGTGACGATGTGCGGGTACTGCAGCTTGGGCCTGCCTTGGGCCAGCCTGCTTTGCTCGTAGTTCAGCAGAACACAGAATACCTTGTTGGGGCGCACCGGGAGGAGAAGGCGCACAGCGTCCATCGCATGGTCCGGCGGCTCCGTCTTCAATGCCTCCAGGCCTGAGGTCTCCAGGACCGCCAGCGCATCTTCCAGTCTTGGGTAGTCCTTGCCGAGGCGCCTTCCCGCATCAATGATGCCGCCGGGCAGTACGAGGCCGTAGGACTGTTGGCCTGCAGTTTGAAATGTCGCGAGCTTCATGATCTGGATCTCAGTTGGGGGCGCCTGCTGCCTGTTGGCGGATGCTTGTGATGGTGGCTGCCGGGAGGATGTGCTCCACATCGCACGCCACATCCACGACACACGGCCCCTCATGCGCCATGGCCCGGCGCACGACTTCAGCTGCGTGGTCGATCGACGTGACACTGAGACCGAGGGCACCGAAGGACGCGGCAAAGGCAGCAAAGTCGGGGTTCACCAGCTGGGTGCCCGTCACCCGGCCTGGAAACGTTCGCTCCTGGTACATGCGAATGGTCGAGTAGCTGCTGTTGTTCGCCACAAAGATCTTGACGTTGGCATGCAGCGCGACCGCAGTTGCAAGTTCGTTCCCTGTCATGAGAAACCCGCCGTCACCCACGAAGGCAATCACGGGGCGTGTGCGAAACCGAAGTGCAGCTGCAAGCGCGGCCGGGACCGCGATGCCCATGGCACCGCACGCCGCTGCCAGGAGTTCTCGGCGTCCGCCAAGCTGAACCAATCGATGCACCCACACAGAGAAGTTGCCCGCATCGACGGTGAAGACGGCATCGGGTCCGGCCACTTCGTCGATCGCACGCACCACTTCTGCGTATGCAGACTTGGAGACCGTCC
>CAZZJD010000085.1:0-7138 GCA_964654305.1 uncultured Chitinophagaceae bacterium | reverse complement strand
TCTGTAAAGGGGATGTACAATTGTACACAAGCTGTCATTCAGAAGATGTTACGAAGCCGATCAGGCAGGATCATTAATATTGCATCATTGAGCGGGCTCAAAGGCGTGCCTGGTCAAACCAATTATTCGGCAGCCAAAGGAGCTATGATTGCTGCCACGAAGGCGCTCTCACAGGAGGTTGCTAAAAGAAATATTACTGTCAACGCGATTGCACCGGGTTTCATCATTTCAGATATGACAAAAGATTTGAATGAAGAGGAGTTGAAAAAAATGGTCCCTGCAAACAGATTTGGCAAGGCAGAAGAAGTAGCGTATCTGGCAAGTTTTCTAGCTTCAGACAAGGCCTCATACATTACCGGAGAGGTTATAAACATAAACGGAGGTGTATACGCATAGTAGATGGAAAACAGGGTAGTCATAACAGGTATTGGTATTTATTCTTGCATAGGAGAAAATATTCCGGATGTTTTGTCTTCTCTTAAGGCGGGGAAAAGCGGTATTATATATGATCAAGAGAGAAAGGATTTCGGCTATAGATCCTGTTTGACAGGCTATGTAAAAGATCCTGATCTGAAACCCTTTTTATCGAGAAGAGACAGGATTGGCATGCATCAACCGGCTATGTTTGCCTTCATGTCAACAAAAGAGGCACTTGAAAATTCAAAATTAGATATAGATTTTCTGGAGCAGCATGAAACCGGAATTATCTTCGGAAATGATTCGACCGCAGGAGCTGTTATCGAAACAATAGATAAGGCGCGCGCGCGCAAAGACAATACTTTAATAGGGAGTGGGGATATTTTCCAGAATATGAACTGCACAGTAAACATGAGCCTCTCCACAATTTATAAATTGAAAGGAATAAATATAACCATGTCGGCTGCCTGTGCATCCGGATCACACTCTATTGGCATGGGTTATCTCCTGATTAAGCAAGGGTTGCAGGAACGCGTTATTTGTGGCGGAGCACAGGAGATAAATGTATATGCAATGGGAAGCTTTGATGGACTCGGTGTCTTTTCTACCCGACAGGATGAACCTGCAAAAGCAAGCCGGCCCTTTGATAAAAACAGAGATGGGCTGGTGCCTTCCGGCGGGTCTGCAACTGTTATTATTGAATCTCTGGACGCAGCTCTTAAAAGGAATGCACCAATTTATGGAGAAATTGTAGGTTATGGTTTTTCCTCAAACGGCGATCATATTTCAAACCCCAGTTTTGAAGGACAATACCGATCTTTAATCATGTCGTTGAAACAGGCAGGAATGAATCCTGCAGATATTGATTATATCAACGCGCATGCTACCTCCACTCCTGTGGGAGATGCGACGGAAGCTAAGGTGATTTCTGAAGTATTTGGGGCTGAAGTGCCGGTGAGTTCTACAAAAGGGATGACAGGGCATGAGTGCTGGATGGCCGGGGCCAGTGAAATTGTGTATTCAATTTTAATGATGCAGCATAACTTTATTGCTCCAAATATTAATTTTGAAAACCCGGATGATGAATTGGCAAAAATTAATATTATACCTAACTATACTGAAAAAAAGATTGACTGCTTTCTGTCTAACTCTTTTGGTTTTGGCGGAACCAATTCATCTTTGATCATAAAAAAATTTATTCAATAAGTTAATTGAAAATATGAACAGGTCAGAAATTATTGCAACCACCAAGAGGTTTCTATCAGAAGAATTTGAGGTAGACCAGGATTTGATCCAGCCGGATAGTAATCTGAATAAAACATTAGACCTTGATAGCCTTGACTATGTAGATTTAGTGGTTGTGATTGAAGAAAACCTAGGATTTAAACCTACTGCTGAAGATTTTAAATCTGTTGTTACATTTAATGACTTCTATGATCTCGTTCAAAAGAAACTTGAAAATGCCTAATGAATGCAACAAAAAAATGGGATGGTAAAACAAAAGGGTCTCTTTGGGGGTATCGTTTTTTTGTTTTTTGCATTCGTTTTTTTGGAGTTTATGTCAGTTATTTCTTTTGTATTTGGGTTTCCCTTTATTTCGTTTTACTGGTAAAGAAACAAAGAAACGCACTGATCCGTTTTTATAAGAAGGGCCTGGGATATAATACTGCAAAAGCTTTACGAACCACCATCCAAACTTTTTTTACATTCGGACAGGTTTTGATTGACAGAGTTGCCCTTAAAACAAATCAAAAAAAAACTTTTACTCATTCTTTCCATAATGAAAAAGTATTGATTCAGATGATAGAAATGGGCAAGGGTGGCTTCTTGTTTTCAGGCCATGTGGGAAACTGGGAAAATGCCGGCAATCTGATTGGTGAACGCATCACCACCAAAATCAATGTATTGATGCTTGATGCAGAAGTAGAAAAGGTCAAACATTTTATCAACAAAAACACCGAACAATCGAAGTTCAACCTAATCCCACTGAAGGAAGATATGTCGCACCTTATTTTGATTCATCAGGCATTGAAACGAAACGAACTGATTGCTTTACATGCAGACAGAACTTTGGAAGGACAAAAAAACATACAGCTTCCTTTTTTAAACGGGATTGCCAGTTTCCCGACAGGTCCCTTTGTGATGGCGCATAAGTTCAAAGTTCCTATTACCTTTGTATTCGCAGTAAAAGATAAGCCAACCCACTATACGCTGAGTGCAACAGATCCGATTGTAACAGCTGATTCACCGGAACAAATCGCAACGCAATATGTGGCCAGATTGGAAGAAGTTGTAAAAGCGTCGCCCGAACAATGGTTTAATTTTTATGATTATTATGCTAGTTGACAAAAAAGCTATAAAAAATTTTATTCCGCAAAGAGAACCTTTTATCATGATTGATAATCTTCTCTCTGCAAATGACACCAACTTTACAAGTACTTTTGAAATAATACCTGAAAATATATTTTTATCCAAAGGAATATTGTCAGAGGCAGCACTGGTGGAAAATATTGCCCAGACCTGTGCTGCTGGTTTTGGCTACCTGGGAACGCAAAGTGGGGAATCTGAATCGCGTCTAGGATTCATTGGTGCAGTCAGTAAGCTGGAAGTTTTGGGGGAAAGCAAAGTAAATGATTGCATCGACACAACTGTAACTGTCCTCAGCCGTTTTGAAAACATTTATTTGATTGAAGGAGTTGCAACAAGTGGGGGTGCTGAATTGTTAAGATGTCAAATGAAAATTGTAAGGGCATGAAAATTTTAAAATCTTCTTTAGATATAACCGTTCGATTTAGTGAAACAGATCCTATGGGGGTTGTGTGGCACGGAAATTATCTGAAATATTTTGAAGATGCCCGGGAAAAACTTGCTGATGATTATGGCATGTCACATTATGAAGTGTATAATTATGGCTATTTTACCCCCATAGTAAAAACAGAACTCAACTATAAATCTTCTATTTTTTTTGGTGAAAAAGTACGGGTGAATGTTATTCTTGAAAGACATAACGCTGCTAAAATTGTATTCAAATACGAGGTAATTAATTTGTCTAATGGCAAATTGGCAACAATCGGAATGACTACCCAGGTTTTTATGCATGTAAAAGACCGAGCACTGGAGTTGGTGAAGCCGGATTTTTATCAAAGCTGGGAGGAAAAACAAAACTGGATTGAAGCGTGAGTCAGATATATTTGAAATATGGAGCTATTGTGTCTTCGCTTGGCGTGGGCAAGGAGGAACATGTAGATGCATTCATTACGAATCGGTCCGGCATTCACAAATACGCTCATTCGGGATTTAATGGGGAAGATTGGTTTCTTGGTAAGATTAAGACGCTTACCAACAATAGATATAATCATTTGTTGACCATCGCCTGCAATGAATTACTTAATAATACCAATCGCGAGCTGCTGCATTCCGAACGTACTTTGCTGATTGTGAGTTCCACCAAAGGAAATATTAATGATCTTCCCAACGATCCCTTTGATTCAACGCGGGAAATATTGCTATCTAATTTGGGTATTGTACATCGGCCTGTTATTCTTTCTAATGCCTGTGTTTCTGGAGTTATGGCGATCAATCTGGCGGCAGATTACATACAATCCGGGCACTATGATCATGTTATTGTATTGGGGATTGATTGCATTTCAGATTTTGTAGTGTTTGGTTTTCAAAGTCTGTATGCCTTAAGCAATACCCCTTGCCTTCCTTTTGATGCGGAAAGAAATGGGATTTCAATTGGAGAAGCCTGTGGTATTGTAATTCTTTCCAACCAACAAGGCGATGGTTTTTCTGTTCAATATTGCGGAGGCGCTTCCTCTAACGATGCCAATCATATTTCGGGACCTTCCCGAACTGGAGAAGGTTTGGTGCGGGCGGTAAGCAAAGCCATGAAACGAACCGGAATAGCTGCCGGAGAAATTGATTTTATATCTGCACATGGAACCGGTACTTCCTACAATGATGAAATGGAAAGCATTGCTTTTGATCGACTGGGACTACATAAAATCCCCTTAAATAGCCTAAAAGCTTATGTAGGACATACGCTTGGAGCATCAGGAGTCATTGAGGTAATTATTTCTTTGTTTTCAATGGAAACAAACACCCTATTTAAAAGTATAGGATTTTCGAATAACGGTACTTCGAAAAAAATAAATGTAATTCGTGAAAATGAAAACAAGAATATTAATATTGTTCTTAAAACAGCTTCCGGATTCGGTGGTACCAATGCTGCCTTACTGTTAAAGAAGATTGCATGAAAATAATTGCACATAGTTATATTCATCCGAAAGGAGCATATCTGAATGGCCAAAAACAAATGGACACATCCTCGGTAGAGCAGGATTACCTGAAGCATATATATACCTCAATTTCGATGGATTATCCAAAATTTTATAAAATGGATAATTTGTCTAAAATATCTGTTTTAGCTACAGATATGTTGCGCGATTATTTCCCTGCAAAGGCTGAAGTAGAAGATGATCTTCAGTTAATCTTCGCAAACACTTCTTCGAGCAAGGTTACTGATTTAAAATTTATAGACAGTTATCTTTCCGGCTCAAATCCAAGTCCATCTTTATTTGTCTATACCTTACCCAATATTCTGGCAGGAGAGTTGTCAATTCGGTATAAATGGTATGGAGAGGCTGCTTTTTTTATTCAGGAGTCTTTCGATAGTAATTTTTTTATTCAGCAAGCAGAATTTGCTATGCAACGCGGCAATACATACTGCCTTTGCGGATGGGTAGAATCAAATACAAACGGATCGGAAGAGGGCTTTTTGTTTCTGCTAGGAAAAGGCAAAGAAAATAATCTGTCCGATATATTAATGAACATTTTAAAATTGTATAGAAATGAATGACTTGAAAGAAAAACTAAAAATTCAAATTATCCAGCAACTGAATCTTGAACATTTGACTCCGACTGATATAAAGGATGACGCCCCTTTATTTGGTCCTGATGGGCTTGGCCTTGATTCAATTGATGCCCTAGAATTTATTGTATTGTTAGATACTAACTATGGGATAAAAATTGCAGATCCCTCAGAGGCCCGATCTGTTTTTTATTCAGTAGATACCATGTTTGATTATATTTCTAAAAACGGAAAATAGACAGCATGATCTATGTAACCGGTTATGGTGTAATTTCTTCTATCGGGAATAATGTAGAAGAAACCTATGCTTCTTTGATTGCTGAAAAAACCGGCATTCGACAAGGCATAAGGGATCATAGTCGTCTGTTTAAAGTGGGTGAAGTAAAATATACCGACGCCCAACTTATTGATCATTTTCAGTTGGGTACAATAGCTTCCCGCACAGCCTTGTTGGGAATGATTGCTGCGGGAGAAGCTTTTCGAGATCATGAGCTTATAAAAGAAATTCGGACTGGTTTTATTTCAGGGACCTCTGTGGGAGGCATGGATATTAGTGAGGTTGAATATAAGAATTATCTAACTGGCAAGCCCCATCGGATTGAATCTTATCTTCATCATCCAAGTGGAACCACTTCTTCACAAATTGCTCAACATCTCCGCGTATCCGATTTTGTAAATACCATTTCCACTGCCTGTTCTTCAGCTGCAAACGCAATTATGATGGGAGCCAGAATGATCAGAGATGGAATGCTGGATCGTGTGATAGTAGGGGGCACGGATAGTCTTTCAAAATTTACCATATCCGGCTTTCGCTCTTTAATGATATTTGATGAAGAATGGTGCCGCCCATTTGATGAGCAAAGAAAGGGGTTAAATCTTGGAGAGGGAGCGGGATACATTGTTATTGAATCTCCTAAATCATTGCGAATAACCCAAAGAAAACCGATAGCTGTTCTTTCCGGATGGAGCAATGCATCGGATGCGTATCATCAGACAGCATCTTCTCCGGAGGGCAAGGGCGCTACCACCTCAATGGAAGCAGCGTTAAAAGTTGCAGGGTTATCTCCTGATGCCATCGATTATATAAACGCACATGGAACGGCAACCCCCAACAATGATCTTTCCGAATCGAAAGCTATCATGAATGTATTCAAAGATCGTATACCACCTTTTAGCTCTACAAAATCATATACCGGCCATACGCTGGCTGCATCCGGCGGAATTGAAGCGGTAATTTCAATTTTATCAATTCAGAATAGCAGTTTATTCCCAAATTTAAATCATAGCCAACCTATAAGTGAAACCGGATTAATTCCTGTTAAGCATTATTCAAAGACTTCAAAAATATCACACGTTTTATCCAACTCTTTTGGATTTGGGGGAAATAATTCAACTATTATATTGAGTCAAACTGAATCATGATCTATATTCAAAACATACACTCCATTACACACCAAAATTCATTTAATCAGGAGAATGTATGGAATGTTATTGGCCCATTACAAAAAGATTCTTTGGTTGTAGCGCCAGATTACAAAAATTTTATTCCGCTTGCTTCGTTAAGAAGATTAAGTCCGATTTTACGCATGGCACTTACCGCTGCGAAAGCATGTCAGGCATCAATCAGTGAAGAGATAGACGCTATTTCAGTTGGAACAGCCCTCGGTTGTCTGACTGATACTGAAAAATTTCTTGTCACATTTCATAATGCAACGAGCGATGCGATTTCCCCAACATCGTTTATTCAATCTACACATAATACCATTGCAGGACTAATATCACTAGACTTAAAAAATCATTCTTATAACATGACGCATACTCAAAACAGTTTGTCTTTTGAGACGGCTA
>CAZZJD010000084.1:0-7139 GCA_964654305.1 uncultured Chitinophagaceae bacterium | reverse complement strand
GAGGCCCAAGGACACGAACGCAACGCAATCGGAGCGGGATGCGGCATGGCGTGTTGCCAAGAATTGCCATGCCCTACTTGAAGCCCTTGGGTGGCAGGCTCCAATCGTCGCATCAAGCGGGAACGGCTGGCACCTGTGCTACGCTGTTGACCTACCGAACGACGATCAACAACGGGATTCCATCAAGGCGCTTTTGGTGGGCTTGCAAGAGCGCTGCGGCCGGGGCGGGGCCAATGTCGATCTCAAGACCTACAACGCAAGTCGCATTTGGAAGCTATACGGGACAACGCCAAGCAAGGGGCGCCATACGGACGACAGGCCGGCACGGCAATCGTGGGTCAAGGACGCTCCAATTCCTGATGACAAGATCAGGTCGTCCAACAACAAGTCACTTTCGAGGACAATTTTGGCGTGGCGCAAGCAAGCTGAAGCCTACGCCACGATAGAGGCCAAGCCGACACCATCGGCGCCATCGGACGCTTATCGCCGGGCCGAGGCGTGCCTTGCCAAGACTGCCGTTAGCGTAAGTGGGCAAGGCGGGCATGATGCCGCATTCCACGCCGCCATGTTGGCGGTTGAGGGATTTGGGCTTTCCGCTGATGAATCGTTTTCGGTCATGCAATCTTGGAACGCTCGATGTTCGCCCCCATGGTCGGAACGGGAATTGAGGCACAAGATATCGGACGCCTTGAAGCTGGCTCGCAATCCCGGGCACATGATGGCGCAGTCGTTGCCGTCCAAGATTGCGGCGCCTTCGGCAACCTATACGGGGCCGGAACAGGTTCCTTCGGATGAGGTCGAGGACGACGCCACGGCTACCGACCTGATTGCGCTCAATAGCTCGATTACATGGTTGTGGCCCGGATGGATACAGAAAGGAACCTTGACGGCATTGGCTGCCGAACCGGGCGTGGGAAAAACAAGATTGTGCGCTGATCTGTTGAAGCGCATGACAAACGGTCTTGATTGGCCTGACGGCCAACCCATGACGGTCGAGCGTGGCGCCAAGGTGATCTGGATTGCTGCAGATTCGCAATGGGCCGAGTTGGCAACAATACCGGATCATTTTGGATTTGCACCTGACAGCATCATTTTGAACGGGACAAAATTGAACCCGTATGGTGGCACCAATTTTGACACCATCGAGGACTTTGCCAAACTGGAAAGACGAATCATAAGAACAAAGCCGGCTTGCGTTTACATCGACACGATAGGTAACGCCACGGACAAGGAAATGACGAGGCCGGATCAAGCCAAACAGATTTTCAAACCTCTAGCGGAGATCGCCACCAGAACAGGAACAAGCATAGTCCTCGTCACTCACCTGAACAAGGAAGGCCAAGCCCTTGGGCGCCGGATCATCGGTGCGGTACGCCAAGTCATCAAGTTGGAGTGTCCTGACCCGCAGGGCGAGCCAAACCGTCGAAAGCTCTATGTGGACAAATCAAACTCGATGAAGCCACGGGCATTGGGCGTCACCATGAATACTGGCGGGAATGATTACGATGGTTCCCCGCCAACGCCAGCGTCATCGGAACCGGGAAAAACTTCATCACCAAGATCGTCGCACTTGTCAGAAGATGCGGCTTGGCTTGGCCTTTTGCTTGCGGACGGGCTTGAGCGAAGGGTTAAGGATATTATTGATGCTGGCGCCGAAAAAGGGATCAGCGTGGACAGGTGTTACAAGGCAATGCGGTCGCTTGGCGGAAAGGTGGTAGAATCGTCGGCCGGGAATCGGAAGTTCTGGCAATTGATTGGAGGTGCCCAATGACCTTCACGGTGTCTTCCATCGACCTTCAATCGGTTATGGGCCGAATCATTGAACACGAATCCTTGATATACGGAAAAGAAGGATTGGACGAAGATGATATCACGGAGTGGGTGAACGATCCAAGGTATCACGATGGCATGATATTGACGGAATCCGGCCACTTGGCTGCGTATGCGTTCATGCGATCTGTGAAGCCCGGGTCAATCAGGATCATGCGTTTATGCGTTCTCCCGAGGTATCAGCACAAGGGATACGGGAGAGCGCTGCACGACGCCATCATGCTTGACGGATTCCAGTATCGGGCAAGGGTTCCCGAAAGGTGGCTGGAAACCCAGCTTTGGCTAAAGCGTAGGGGGTGGAAAGCGGTAGGCATTGCCGAAGATGGGATTGAATTTCGGATCAAGTTCGCAAACGATTTTTCGGTGAGTTAGCGATGATTCTGGCTGACATACGGCAAGCCGCCAATCACGACTGCGGCATAGCCGTGTGTCGAATTGTCATGCGCTATTACGGAAAAAAGTGGTTTGACGATTATGAAAAAAAATTGAGCGTGTGTGAGATTGACGGAACCGACCCGAGGAACATTGAGGTCTTGTTTAGGCAGAGCGGGTTTGGGGTTTTGTCGGGAGAGATGACGATTGCGGATTTACGCCATTGCGTGGGGATGGGGCGCCCGGTCATCGCTTTGATTCAAAGAATGGGTGTTGGCCATTACATTGTCGTTTCAGACGCAAGGCCAAGGATTGTCGAGTATCAATGCCCTGCCGACGGGCCAACAAGGGTATCCGTGAGAAAGTTCAAGGAATCGTGGAGCGATGTTGGACGGATGGGCGCCATTTACAAATCATTTGGAATTTCACCGTTTTCAAGGAAGGCGTGATGGCAAGACCGAGAAAAAAGTTTGTATTGAACGAGCAGCAGCAAAAAATGGTCATGGAAAACATTAAACTTGTTCCATGGTTCATGAAAAAGTATTGCTTTGGCTGGATGAAAATTCGTCAGAATGAAATGCCGGACTTGGAGCAAGAGTTGTATATCGGGCTTTGTCGTGCGGCCTATGACTTCAATCCTGACAAGGGCGGGTTTGCCACTTTAGCGATTTGGTGGATGAGGTCGAGCGTGGCCGGGTGGGCAAGGAAGCTACCGCCTTTGCACATTGGAACAATAACCGAGAGCGTGAGAACGAAAGAGGAAAAAAGAAATTATGAAATCGAGCGATGGCGAATTGTTCTCGCAAGGTTGTCCGATAGGAAGAAAAACTTTCTTGAATGCACACGCCCTACCGGGGTTTCAATCAACAGTCTTCGGATGGGGCGTGAGACATATCTGAGGCATCAGGACAAAGTGATTTTGGAATTACGGAAAAATCATGTCGGCTAGGGAGTCTTGCCATGTCATGGAAAATCAAGCGTACAGACACCAACGCCTGCGCCATCGACATGGGGTGGACTTCGGCATCAGGGTCAAAAACGGCGTTCTTGGCTTCGGATATCCATTGGGACTCCAAACAATGCAACCTATCGAAGCTCAAGGATGATTTGGACAAGGCATTGGAAGCCAATATGCCGGTGTTCATTTTTGGCGACCTGTTCGATGCCATGCAGGGGAAGTGGGATCCGAGGGCCAGCCAAGAATCGTTGCGTGAGGAACATCGAGGCGGGAACTATCTCGACCTTCTCGTTGACACATCGTTTGAGTGGTTCAAAAAATACGCCAAGGTTCTGGCCCTCATATCGCCGGGCAACCATGAAACCAGCATTCAGAAGCGGCATGAGGTCAACCTGACCGAGCGACTTGTCACGCTACTACGCCGTGAAGGTTCGCCGTGCATCCTTGGCACCTATTGGGGGTTTGTGGTCTTTCAGCATCGACTCAACAGCAAGTCGTGTTTCCATGCGCTTCACTATCACCATGGATACGGTGGGGGCGGTGAGGTGAGTAGGGGCTTGATTGACCATAGTAGAACCCGAGGGCAATATCACGCCGATATCTATGTTTCCGGACATATTCATCGAAGGAATTATGACGAAAATATCTTGACTTGCAGCACTCACACGGGCGGGGTTGTTCGCAAAAAGCAATTGTTCCTTCGCTGTGGCGCCTACAAGGACGAAACCGATGGGTGGCACGCCCAACAGGGGCGTGCGTCGAGGCCGATTGGCGGTTGGTTGCTATCGTTTCAATCAGGATCAAGCGGTTATCGTTGGTCTATCCAACCTTCGGCATCTGCGACATGAGGAAAATCAATGTCTTACATATTGTTTCATGACGATTGCTTAAACAAAATGTCGAAACTTGAGGAAAATTCAATTGATTCCATTGTAACTGATCCGCCTTACGGGCTGTCGTTCATGGGAAAGAACTGGGATCATGGCGTTCCGTGCAAATCATTTTGGAGTGAAGCACTTCGGGTTGCCAAGCCGGGCGCTCATCTTCTCGCATTTGGTGGCACTAGGACTTACCACAGGCTTGCCTGTGCCATTGAGGATGCCGGTTGGGAGATTCGGGACTGCGTAATGTGGGTCTACGGCTCGGGGTTCCCGAAGTCGCACAATGTAGGAAACGCAGTAGACAAGCACAACGGCTGCGGGAATCGTGGGCACGCAATTTCGAGCGGAAGCAAGATTCACCCAACCACAGGGAAACCAAGGGCGAACGGCGAATTGCTGTCGAAGTACGAAGGCCGGACTGAGGAAGGCAAAAAATGGGAAGGCTGGGGCACGGCGTTGAAGCCCGCATGGGAGCCGATTATCGTGGCCCGCAAGCCGTTAGCCGGAACCGTGGCGGAGAATGTGCTGGCGCATGGCGTCGGTGGCCTGAACATTGATGGGTGTAGGGTGGAAGGCGGGGAGCGTCCGCTGATCGTTGGCGAGAACGACGCTCGCAAGTTCAGCGGAGACTTTAAGCAGGGCAGTCGATGCGAAGGAACAACCACCACAGGCCGCTGGCCCGCCAACATCATCCACGACGGTAGCGACGAGGTGCTTGCGTTGTTTCCCGATACGGGAAAAAGCACGGGAGGTAGGACGGTCAAGCGATCTGGCGGCGGCAATGTGGGCAGCGGCAAAACATCGGAAGTAAGTTGGACGAACGACGACCCCGGCTACGGAGACAGCGGCAGCGCCGCCCGTTTCTTCTATTGCGCCAAGGCGAGCAAGGCGGATCGGGATGAAGGGTGCGAGAAGCTGGAAATAAAGCCCTGCGGCACAATGGAGGATGATAACTACGACATCAAGACAGGAAGTGGCAACAGTCGGAACACGCAACGCCGCAACTTCCACCCCACCGTCAAGCCAACCGCCCTGATGCGTTACCTCTGTCGCCTTGTCACGCCACCGGGCGGCGTGGTTCTCGATCCGTTCCTGGATCAGGTTCAACAGGAAAAGCCGCAATGCTTGAGAAGTTCAAGTTTATTGGAATTGAAATGAATCACGAATATATTGAAATTGCCAAGGCAAGGATTGATTATGCTTCAAAGCAAGGCAATGTCAGTTTTGGAGATAATGACGAACATCAGCGTGGGCTATTTGATGGCCTTGATGACGCAGATAATTGTGTTCCCAATCCTGTCAATTGAAGTTTCATTTAGACAAAACATCACAATCGGGTTGTTCTTTACTTTGGTAAGTTTGATTCGGGGATATGCCATTCGTCGCATATTTAATTGGTGGGGTCATAGATAAATTGGTCACCATTCAGGTTCCCATTCCCCCAAGCGCCAATCATATTCACGCCTATGCCAAGGGCCGTGTGAGGCGGTCGAAGAACTATGAAATCTGGCTGACGCAATGCCGGTACTTGCTTGGAAGGCCCGGCGCCGTGCCGGGCGTCGTCACGGTTGAAATCGTCGTCATGGGTGGCAAGGGATGGCGTGCCAATCGTGACTTAGACAACATCATCAAGCCAATCCTTGACTTGTTGAGGCATCTCGGAATCATCGAGGAAGACAACACGGGCATCGTTCACGGAATCACCATCACTTTCAAGCCGCCAGCCGAGAAGTCTGCGGAGGCGTCGGTGACGATCACAGTAAAGGAAATTGGAAAATGATGGATGAGTTTTGGCTTCGTCTTGGATTCCTGTACCTGTGGTTTCACACGCCGTGGAATGAAAAGCAGAGACAGGAATTCAATGAGTTGGTGGTCTTGGCCACAGTCTTTATTGCCATGCCAATGGTGGTTTATATTTTTCTTTTGCAGCACCGGGCCGAGATAGCGGATCGTCTGGCCCATGAGATCCGGATGAAGAAGTTGAGGGAAATGAAGGCTGGGATCGAAAAAATCGTCAAGGAGAAATGGAAGCATGACAGGATGGAATCCTGAAATCATGGCCACGGTAACAAAGGTTGTCGTGGATGCGGGCAACAGGTCGGTGACCATAGGATTGGAAGATGGCCACGCCCCGAACATGACGGGGGCGATTCAGTATGCGGCCAAGCTGCTTCCCGAAGTCATCATGGTGGCGGTTATGTCAGGTGAAAACCTTCAAATGATATATACGCCAATTGATGGCGGTTGGGCGGCGATCAATCCACGAAAGCACACCATCAACAAAACCAATTGGAACCCGAGTCATGTTCAAGGACAGGATTAAGGAACTTCGTCGAGTCCCTGCGGGAATGCTGATCGCCAATGCCAAGAACTGGCGCAAGCATCCCAAGGCCCAATCGGAGGCCATGAAGGGCATTCTCAAGGAAGTCGGGTTTGCTGGCGCCGTATTGGCCCGGGAAACCCCGGAGGGGTTGTTGCTGATCGACGGACACCTACGCAAGGAAACTGTCAATCCGGCCCAAGAAGTGCCCGTCCTTGTGCTTGATGTGACGGAGGAGGAGGCGGACAAGATACTCGCAACTTACGATCCGCTCTCAGCGATGGCGTCAACGGACGCCGAAGCCTTGAACACGCTGTTGGAAGAAATCAAAACGCAAGATCAATCGGTTGCGAAGTTGATGGCAGAATTAAAAGAAAAAAGCCGTGAATTGGAAGTGCCTGATGACGAAACTGAGGAGTCAATAATTCAACGAGAGGAAGGGATTTTTGCTTATAGCGAATCTGCGGTTTTTTCATCATCAAATGAATGGGGCATTCCTGATCTGATTCCCGAAATGCTATCCAATCAAATTCCTGACAGGGTTTGGAATGCGAGGCACACCGACGACCCAACAAAAACAATTTACGCACACGCTTCGGGTGGAATGACAAAAGAAAATTGTCAGGGTGGCGTCCTTTGTTTTTATGTTGAAGATTACAAATTCAATCATATTTGGGATGAGGCAGTTAAGTTTCTTGCAAAACTTATCTTTTTTGAATGGGGTTCCGTGGTTGAGCCTGATTTTTCGCTTGTTGGCGACCTTCCCAAGATCATTCGT
>CAZZJD010000083.1:0-7149 GCA_964654305.1 uncultured Chitinophagaceae bacterium | reverse complement strand
TTGTTTATTCGTTTATTAGTTGAGAGGTTTAGGGTTTAGTGGTTTAGGTGTGTATTTTATAATTTATCCCCCTCTTGGAGGGGGACTAAGGGGGAGGATATCTTAAAATTCAAAAAAATCTTATACTTATGGCAAATAATCTTCAAATTTGCACCACCAAAATAAAAATATACCATTATGACAAAAATAACCATTGCAAAAGGAGACGGGATTGGTCCGGAGATCATGGACGCAACATTAGATATCATTCTAGCTGCCGGCGCACGCATTGAGACGGAAGAGATTGAAGTAGGGGAG
This sequence comes from uncultured Chitinophagaceae bacterium, assembly GCA_964654305.1. Lineage (GTDB taxonomy): Bacteria > Bacteroidota > Bacteroidia > Chitinophagales > Chitinophagaceae > Lacibacter. Next base: position 6,852 of record CAZZJD010000083.1, on the reverse strand, counting down.
AAAGTCTATCTCGCAGGAAATACCTCAGGTATTTCTACTGAATCCTGGGATGTGATCAGACGTAATAAAGTATTCTTGAAAGCTCCTATTACCACTCCTCAGGGTGGTGGATATAAAAGTCTGAATGTAACAACACGCAAATTCTTAGGTCTGTATTCTAATGTAAGACCGTGTATGAGCCTGCATCCTTTTGTTAGCACCAAACATCCTGTAATGGATGTTGTGATAGTGAGGGAAAATGAAGAAGATTTGTATGCAGGTATTGAACATCAGCAAACAGACGAAGTAGTACAGTGTTTGAAACTCATCAGCCGTCCGGGTTGCGAAAAGATCGTTCGCTATGCATTTGAATATGCCAAACAACAAAATCGCAAAAAAGTAACTTGCTTCACGAAAGATAACATCATGAAACAGACTGATGGTTTGTTTCATAAAGTATTTGATGAGATCGCTAAGGAATATCCTGAAATTGAGAATGAACACTGGATCATTGATATCGGAGCCGCTAAGATGGCAGATACGCCCGAAGCATTCGATGTGATCGTGATGCCTAATCTTTATGGAGATGTGTTGAGTGATGTGGCTGCACAGATCACGGGTTCAGTTGGTCTGGCTGGTTCTGCAAATATTGGCGAGGAGTGTGCAATGTTTGAGGCAATCCACGGTTCTGCTCCCAGAAGAGCCGGACAAAATTTGGCGAATCCTTCGGGATTATTGCAAGGTGCGATCATGATGTTGAATCATATTGGTCAGACGGATATTGCAGAAAAAGTACATAATGCCTGGCTGGTAACTATTGAAGAAGGTACACATACCTACGATATTTACAAAGAAGGAGTAAGTAAAGAGAAAGTTGGCACAAAGGAATTTGCGAAAGCTGTAATTGCCAATTTAGGTAAGAAGCCTTCTATTTTAAAGGCGGTATCTTATGCTAACAGTGCTCCTTTGAATCTGCCTAAATATACTCGTAAACCTGCTGCTGATAAAAAACTGGTTGGTGTTGATTTGTTTGTGCATTGGGCAAATACCGATCCGAATGAACTGGCTGCATTGGTGAAAGGAATCGAAAGTGATTCTATTAAATTGACGATGATCACCAATCGTGGTATTAAAGTGTGGCCTGAAGGATTTAAAGAGACATTCTGTACCGATCACTGGAGATGTCGCTTTAAACCAGCTGCCGGTGCGTCAATCACCAAAAAAGATATCATTGAATTGCTCAGCAATGCCCTGAATAAGAATATTGATGCCATTAAAACCGAGAACCTGTATTCGTTTAATGGTGTAGATGGATTCTCTATGGGTCAGGGACAATAGTCAGTGATATGAGTACAACGATCATTAAAAATGCGCGCATAGTCAACGACGGCAGAATTATTGAGGGTGATGTACTGATCAAAGGCCAACGCATAGAGAAAATATCCGGAAATATTTCTGATGAACATGCAACGACCCTCGAAGCCGGGGGTCTTTTTTTATTTCCGGGAGTGATCGATGATCAGGTACATTTCAGAGAACCCGGTTTAACGCATAAGGCCACTATCGCATCCGAATCAAGAGCAGCAGTATCTGGCGGCGTGACCTCCTTTATGGATATGCCGAATACGGTACCGAATACGCTCACACAGGAATTACTGGAAGAGAAGTATCAGCGTGCGTCACAGACATCCCTTGCCAACTATTCTTTCTTCATGGGTATTACGCAGGGTAATCTGGAAGAAGCTTTGCGTACAGATAATGAAACCGTTTGTGGTATTACGGATGACGGGCTTTATTTTAATAAAGAAGATGGAATCCTTGCCAATTATCCGGAATTTCTTGACAAGCTATTTTCAAGATCCAATACACTGGTCGCGCTGCATTGTGAGGATGATACCATCATCAGAAACAATACAGAAAAATATCGTACCATTTATGGTGATGATATTCCCTTTCAGTACCACGCGCTTATCAGAAGCCGAGAGGCGTGTCTGGAAGCAACTAAACGCGTTGTGGATATTGCGAAGAAGCATCAGAACAGATTGCATATATTTCATGTGTCAACTGTAGATGAAGCATTACTGTTAGACAACATAACTCCTATACGTGAAAAGAGAATCACTGCTGAAGCCTGTGTGCATCATCTATGGTTTGATAATAAAGATTATGAAAGACTCGGCGCTAAGATCAAATGGAATCCATCGGTGAAAGAAGAAGGAGATAAGCGAGGATTACTTCAGGCATTGCTTGATAACCGAATCGATATCATTGCCACCGATCATGCACCCCATACGGTTGAAGAGAAATCAGGAAATTATTTTAAAGCTCATTCCGGCGGACCATTGGTACAGCATGCATTGCCGACAATGCTAGAATTGTATCATCAGGGATTGATCTCGCTCGAAAAGATTGTAGAAAAGATGAGTCATCATGTAGCGGAGATTTACAGAATGAAAGATAGAGGATACATTAGAGAAGGTTACTACGCTGATTTGGTTTTAATAGATATCAATAATCCTTGGAAAGTAACTCCCCAAAATATTTATTATCAATGTGGCTGGTCGCCTCTGGAAGGCCAGACTTTTCAAAGTAAGGTTGTGAAAACCTTTGTCAATGGTCATCTCGTATATGATGAGGGTGTTTTCAATGAAAACAGCAAGGGGTTAAGATTAATTTTTGAGAAGGATCGATAATTTCTTCCATTAACCACGGCTCATTTAGTAACCCTGGCTTTAAAGCCGGAGTTACTACAGGAGATAGATCTTTTTTTATAAATTCGGATATCCTATATTTGCAACATAGTTGCAAATATTATGAATACAAATAAATTACCTGTTACAGTTTTGAGTGGTTTTTTAGGAGCCGGTAAAACTACTTTATTGAATCACGTGCTGCATAATAAAGAAGGGATGAAAGTGGCTGTGATTGTAAATGACATGAGTGAAGTGAATATCGATGCGGGTCTGATACAAAGAGAGAATACACTCAGTCGTACAGATGAAAAACTGGTTGAGATGAGTAATGGGTGTATCTGTTGTACACACCGTGAGGATTTACTAAAAGAAGTGGAAAAGCTGGCAGCTGAGAAGCGCTTTGATTATCTGTTGATTGAAAGTACAGGCATCAGTGAACCTTTACCTGTTGCACAGACCTTTACCTATCAGGATGAGAATAATAACATTGATCTTTCTAAGATATCTACACTGGATACATTGGTAACGGTTGTAGATGCATACAATTTTATTAGAGATTATACTAGCGTGCAAACGTTGCAGGATCGCTCTCTGACAGACATGAAAGATGATCACCGAACAATCGTGAATTTATTGACCGATCAGATTGAATTTGCCAATGTTATTATATTGAACAAAACCGATCTGGTGAGTCAGGAAGATGTGGGCGTGCTGAAAGCCATGATCCGCAAGTTGAATGCAGAAGCCAGAATCATTGAATCCAGTTTTGGTAAGATTGATATCAAAGAGATCATGAATACCGGCTTGTTTGATTTTGATAAAACCTCTCAGAGTGCCGGCTGGATAGAAGAACTGAATAAAGAGCATGTGCCTGAATCAGAAGAATACGGTATCAGCAGTTTTGTTTTCAGAGATAAAAGACCTTTTCATCCCACCCGCTTCTGGACCTATCTCAATACGCAATGGCATGGTAACATCATCCGTAGCAAAGGGTTGTTTTGGATTGCCAGCAGAAAAAATGAAGCATTGAACTGGAGTCAGGCCGGCGGCAGTTTGCGAGCGGATAAGGCCGGCGTTTGGTGGGCTAGCATGCCATATAAAGACCGCATCAGTTATGCTGCTTTTGTAGAAAATCAACAGGCGATAGAAGAAAAATGGGATAAGCGTTTTGGTGACAGGGAAAATGAATTGGTGATTATCGGGCAAGAACTGGATAAAGAAATTATCATTGATGAGTTGTTGGCATGTTTATGTACAGAGGCTGAGATTAGGGACATGGAAGCGGGCTTACGGTTTAAGGATTCCTTTCCCATCTAATTATTAGATTTTAAAATCATATATTTGCAACTTAGTTGCAATTTGTATATGCGTTTGTTGATTACAATATGGATGATTTTAGGGGTTGTGTTCTCTGCAAGGGCACAATGCACTTTAATGTTATCCGGGCATATTGATGATGCAGATACAAAAGAGCACTTGCTAAACGCAACAATATTCATTCGTGAATTGAAGCTTTCAGCGCTAACTGATAGTAGCGGTTTTTTTCGTTTTCGGGGATTATGTTCCGGATCCTACACGCTGATCATTTCTCATTCGGGTTGCAAAACGATTTCCAAGCATATTCATATAAAGTCTGACTATGAATTTGATCTGCAGCTGGATCATCAGATAGGTTCTTTACAGGAAGTGGTAGTAACAGGTGATGTCGGCGGTGGTTTCATTCAGTCTGCTAATATTATCAAAGGGAATCAACTACGAGCTACTCGGGGTTTGACCTTAGCTGAATCGATTCAAAAAATTGCCGGTGTTACAATGTTGCAAACCGGAACCAATATTTATAAACCTGTTATTAATGGATTGCATAGCAATCGCATTTTGATTCTTAATAACGGCATCCGGCAGGAGGGGCAGCAGTGGGGCAGCGAGCATGCTCCTGAGATAGATCCCTTTATTGCCAATCGATTATCTGTAGTTAAAGGATCAGGTGTATTGCGATATGGGGGAGATGCAATAGCCGGGGTTGTATTGGTAGAGCCTAAATTATTACCCACTGATCCGGGAATCGGCGGTGAGGTTAACTTGACTGCTTTTTCAAATAATAGAATGGGCGCATTCGCAGCCATGTTGGAAGGTAATAGTGTTCGACTCCCAGCTTTCAGTTGGCGTTTACAGGGAACCGTTAAAAAAGGAGGATTTGCTCAAACCCCTAATTACTGGTTGTCTAATTCAGGTACAGAAGAGATGAATTTTTCTGTTACAGCCGGTTTACAACAAAAAGAAAAAGGTTTGGAAATATTCTACTCCCAGTTTAATACAAAAATTGGAATATTTACCGGCGCGCATATTGGTAATGTAACTGATTTATGGAATTCAATAAGACAAAAAGATCCCCCTGATTATATCCGTGAGATTGATTTTTCTTATGAAATTGCCAGACCTTATCAGCAAATCAGACATCAGTTACTGAAATTAAAAGCCTGGAAAAATACGGGGGATATTGGCAGATTGAATGTAATTGTAAGCGGACAGTATAATGAGCGGGAGGAGTATGATATCAAAAGATTTGCCAGCAGCAGTGATGCGCCTCAGCTTAATATGAGTATTGGCACCTTTTTGACAGATCTTGCATGGGATCATTATAACTCAGGATCTTGGAGAGGAACCATCGGAGCATCGGTGATGATGCAAGAGAATCAATATCTCAGGAGATTGTTTATCCCAAATTACCAGTCGCTGAATACGGGAATTTTTATTACAGAAAAATATACCTATAAAAAATGGGAGGTAGAAGGAGGTGTGCGCTATGATTATAAAACCATTTATAACATCACAGACAACGAAAATAAATTCAATTATTCCGATCTTATATTCAGTAATCTTTCTGGAACAGTTGGCATACATTATCGATATAATAATCAGTTTAAAGCAAGTATGAATGGATCAACTGCTTGGCGATCTCCTCAGGTGAATGAATTGTATGCCAACGGGCTGCATCATGGAGCCGCCCGAATTGAGCGAGGGAATGCATCTATACAACCTGAACGTTCATATCATATTGCATCGAATATCAATTACACAACACATTTCCTTGATATTGATATCGTAGCTTATTTAAAAAGTATTGAAGGTTTCATTTTTCTTCGACCTGATTTTCCCCCGGAGTTGACCATACGCGGAGCTTTTCCTGTGTTTACATATCAGCAAACTGATGCCCGGTTACATGGTTTAGATTTAAATGCAACAGCTCATTTTTGGAAGCATCTTGATTTTCTTGTTAAAGCTTCTCTTTTAAGAGCATGGGATCTTAAATCAAATGACTGGATTATACAAATGCCTTCCGATCGTTTAGATGCACAGCTTTCTTATCGGATGGGAAATGCAGGGATAATACATGATACTTATTTTTCTATAACTGGCTCTTTTGTATCGCGTCAAGTACGCATTCCTACTAAAGGCAATATTGAAATACCTGATACAAATCCTGTTCTTATGCAGTCTGATTATTTAGCCCCTCCTCCTGAATATTTTTTAGCAGGAATGGAGATAGGTACGAAAATAAGATTGGGTCATCAGGCCTGTACCTTGATTTTAGGAGTTACTAATCTTTTAGATAATGCTTACCGGGAATACATGAATGCATTTCGTTATTTCAGTGATGAAATGGGAAGAAACATTTCATTACGATTACACATACCTTTTGTCATTATTCACCAACACAAATAAAAACCACAATTATGAAAAGAAAAATGAAATCCATTACAATGATCTTTATGGGCCTAAGTCTGTTCATGACTTCCTGTGAAAAAGATGATGAGCCAACACCTCCATCTACTAATGAAGAAGAATTGATTACTACTGTTAAATTAAAAATAACTCAAATAGGAACAACAGATACATCTGTGGTGATTTGGAAAGATATTGATGGTATAGGAGGGAACCTTCCATCAATTGATACCATTAAACTATCAGCTAATAAAACGTATGATGTAGAAGTAGAATTTTTAGATGAGAGTAAAAATCCGGCTGAAGATATTACAGAAGAAATTGAGGAAGAAGATGATGAGCACGAAGTGTTTTATGTAAAGTCTAAAAATTTACCGCTTGTTATCTATACAACGGATGTAGATGCAGCACAAAGGCCTTTAGGCTTAGAATCAAAATGGATTACAACAAAAGCTAC
>CAZZJD010000082.1:0-7152 GCA_964654305.1 uncultured Chitinophagaceae bacterium | reverse complement strand
TCTTCCGGAAGGTTTATTCTATTTGATGTTAACTGGGGAACTGCCAACAGAAGAGGATACTAATTATGTAACAGATATCCTACAGCGTCGTAGTCATGTGCCAAATCATGTTTTTGCTGCTATAGATGCGCTACCTATCAGCACCCATCCAATGACCATGTTTGTCGTTGGGGTTATGGCATTACAGACCGAGAGTTATTTTGCTAAGAAATATTCGGAAGGGATTAACAAAAAAGAATATTGGTTGCCCGTATTTGATGATGCCCTGATCTTACTCGCTCGCCTCCCTAGAATTGCTGCCTATATTTATCGCAGAAAATACAAAAACAACGAACATATTCACCCTAATGGCTTATTGGACTGGGCAGGAAATCTTGCTCATATGCTCGGGTATGAAGACAAGGGTTTTATGGAACTCATGCGTCTTTATATGACTATTCATGCGGATCATGAAGGGGGTAATGTTTCTGCACATACCACACATCTAGTAGGGAGTGCATTAAGTGATCCCTATTTGGCTTATGCCGCAGGCATGAATGGTTTGGCAGGTCCGCTTCATGGGCTCGCAAATCAGGAGGTAATCAAGTGGATTTTTGAAATGCAGGAGAATATCCAGACTGAAGCGCCTACTAAGGAGCAGATAAGTGAATATGTGAAAAAGACATTAAGCGAGGGTAAAGTGGTACCAGGTTATGGACATGCTGTTTTACGTAAAACAGATCCTCGTTTTACTGCACAAATGGAGTTCGGTAAAAAGTATATGCCGAATGACAAGCTGGTCAATACTGTTTGGAATATTTATGAAGTGGTTCCGCCTATACTTCAATCCCTGGGGAAAATCAAAAATCCATGGCCCAACGTAGACGCACATAGCGGTGCTTTATTGGTTCATTATGGCCTGGTTGAATACGAATACTATACGGTTCTTTTTGCTGTAAGCCGAGCTATGGGTGTGATGTCCAGTCTGATTTGGGACAGAGCTTTGGGTTTACCTATTGAGAGACCGAAGTCTGTTACCACTGAACTGGTGAAACAATGGCTGGATGGGAAAGGGCATATTTGGGGGGAATAATATAGTTGTAGGTTGAAGGTTATACTTTTATCGCCTTTCGATAAACGACCAACTAACAACGAAAAACTATCTTTAGTTTTAATTATTTCCTTTTAAATTTACTGATCTCCGCTTTCATTTTCTTCAGCGCTGCTTTTTGCTCAATAATAAAACTATTTTCTTCCAATTTTCCGGTCACGGCATCCATTTCATTCCTATTGTCATATACCATGGTACGGTACGGGCTGGTATAATCTTTTTCCCTGGAAGAAATAATATTTTTAAGAATTTCTGTTTTAATAGTTAGGGCTTTATCCAATAAAGAATGGATGATTTCTTTTTTTCTCAGATCTTCTTTAAAGATAGATTTATAAGCCGCAACAGCATGTGCCAGTTTGTAATTGCTATATTGGTTTTTTTCCTTCTCGTAAAATTGATGAATTTCGTTCCAGCTCTTAACCTTACCTGATTGGATTCGTCGAATTAACTCATCGACTTTGTTTGATTGAATTAGTTGTCCGCCAATATTTGTCCATTGAGTACGCTTCGAATGATTGAGTTGCGTATGGATCCATTTATTTTGTTGTGTTTGTGGTAAATGAGTTAGGGCCTGTAAAATTTCTTCTGCACAATACAGCTGAATCATATTTTGGAATGTATGATAAGCAGCACGTGCTTTGATCAATACAACTTTACGATTTGAATTTTCAATATCCTCCAGTGTAATTTCCAGTTTGTCGATCAAGGGGTTATTTTCCAGTAAAATTTTTTTCCCGATTTTTTTATAATCGGATTCCTTTTTAATAATATGATTACTTTTCAGATATGCTTTTCCAACAGCATGTTCAATGATGGGGAAAGCATCAAGTATTTCGTTGATGGTATCCGGTGCCAGATAATGATATTCTAGCGGCTGAGTATGAATAGGCCTCCCATCTCTCTGAATATATTTCCCTGAGTTTCTTGCCAGAGCATACATATTGTACATGAACCAGTAGGCAGGCATGATAATGAGCTGATCTTTTGCGGCATCATTACTTACCAATGAGAAGGGTAGCGGTATATTAAGTTCCGTCGGATAATCTCCTTTGGCAAGAAGGGTATAAGCAGCAAATTTTGAATTATGCTTGATGCTTACGCATAAAGCCGGCCAGAAACCTCTACCGGCAATCAGTTCCCCATCGGCACTACGACTATTATGATTACTCCCCAATGTTGCTCCAGCAGCAATATTACTTTGCCCCTTAATAGTGGCCGCACATAAAAACGAGTTGTTATGATGTTGCTCGTGTGCCGGAAATATGAGTGAATTCAATACTTCACAACAACTAATGGTAGAGTTATTACCCAGGTAAGAATTGATAAGACGTGCTCCGTATTTTAATTGTGAATTTGAGGCGAGATAAAACCGGACTGCTTTTACTCCGTAAAAAATCCTGCATTTCTCCTCTATGATTCCATTTACAAGTTCACAACCCTCGCCAATTTGCGTAACGGCATTCATAGAGGAGCGGATTGTAAGGTTTTTTAATTTATTGGCTCCTTTCAGATAGGCATCGGTTCCGATTCTTACATCTTTGATGACTTTACAACTTTTAATTACGGTACGATCTCCGATCACCCCATAGTAGCCATGTCTGGTGTCAAAAAGATCTTCTGAGAACGATTTGAATTTAGATTGTAGAATGTCATTATCACGGTAACGACTCCAAAGCCATGCATCACCAGGGAGCATTCCTTCAAAAGGAATGATCTTTCTGCCTGCGTTTTCATTCGAGACTTCCAGCCATACCCGGTTCTTTTCTTCTTCGCCCTCTTTTACCATCCCGTTCCCGAATTTTGCCCGATGGGTAGTGCCCATTTCATCTACATTGGTAATGATCACTTCATTTCCTATAATATAATGGGAAAGATGACGAACATGATGAATGGCTACATTGTCTCCCAGATCACAACTTACGATCGTGCTGTTATAAAGGCCTACTGCTTTTTTAATCTCATGAAATTCGAGACATATGGCATCTAGGCTTCCGATTCTCACGAGGCCATAAAAATTACAACTCACAACCTGCTTGGCATTAAATCCCTCTTTTACTAAAACATGCTCCCAATTGTCGGAACTGTTGCCATTTTTTTCTAGTGTCTTTATTTCCTTCTTTGAGAGTTTTTTGTATTGATTACTTTTATTCAGTTGCTGAAACCTAAGATAATATTCATCACAGCCTTTAGGCAACAATGGATCGGGAATAAAATTATATCCTAAATTTTCAAGAGGAGATTTCCTGATAATATTCATTGTGTGGATCAGTTTTGGTTTAGAGGCTTATCAAATATAAATAATGCCTGTCATTAGACAACAAAAATGATCAACAACGCTGCACGTTATTCCACGGTTACACTCTTGGCCAGATTTCGGGGTTTGTCAACGTCAAAACCTTTGGCTACTCCTACATAATAGGAGAGTAGTTGCAATGGGATTACACTAAGCATAGGTGCAATGATCTCATCTGCTTCAGGAATTGAGAATACAGCATTACTTAGCGTGGGGCTGATCGTGTCTCCTTCTGTAATGATTGAGATCACAATACCTTTTCTGGCTTTGATCTCTTGCATATTGCTGATGATTTTTTCATGATAAGAATCCTGGGTAGCAATGAATACAACAGGCAGCGTTTCTGTAACTAGAGCAATAGGGCCGTGTTTCATTTCTGCTGCAGGGTAGCCTTCCGCATGTATGTAGGAGATTTCTTTGAGTTTAAGTGCTCCTTCTAGCGCAACAGGGAAATTATACCCCCTTCCAAGGAAAAGTGCGTCACCCGCATTTTGGAACATATGTGCAATTGTCTTGATTTGTTCAGCCTGTTCTAGAATTATAGATACTTTTTCGGGAACGGCTTCGAGTTCTTGCAACAGATTAATATATTTTTCATCTGAGATGCTTCCTTTCGCTTTCGCAACTTTTAAGGCTACCATTGTGAGTACTGCCAATTGACCGGTAAATGCTTTCGTGCTGGCCACCCCAATTTCAGGACCGGCATGAGTATAGGCACCTGCATGCGACAAGCGCGCAATACTACTACCTACCGCATTTACAACGCCAAATATGAGAGCGCCTTGTTCTTTTGCTTTTTCAAGAGCTACCAAAGTGTCGGCGGTTTCTCCACTCTGAGAAATAGCAATAATTACATCTCCTTCTTGAATAATGGGATTTCTGTATCTGAATTCAGAAGCATATTCCACCTCAACAGGAATGCGACATAATTCTTCAAATATATATTCTGCGACAAGACCTGCATGCCAGCTTGTGCCACAAGCAACCATAATTATTCGCTTGGCATTAACGAGCATTTCAATATGTTGTTCGACCCCTGCCATTGTGATGGTTCCAGCCTTTGCATCAATTCTTCCTCTCAAGCAGTCTTGAATCGTACTGGGTTGCTCATGTATTTCTTTGATCATGAAATGATCATACCCCCCCTTTTCAATCGCTGCTAGTTCCATATCAAGCTTCGTGATATAAGGAGTTACTTTTTCATTGCCGAGATTTTTCAGAATGAGTTCATCCGGTTTCACAATAGCCAGTTCATAATCGTTTACATAAACCACTTCTTTCGTGTACTCAATAATGGGAGAGGCATCACTGGCAAGAAAATGTTCTCCTTTGCCAATACCAATCACGAGCGGACTTCCTTTACGCGCAGCTATGATGGTTTCAGGATCGTTTTGGTCGATCAGTAAAATACAGTAAGCTCCCACCACACGTTTTAAGGCAATACGTACGGCTTCTTCCAGAGAACAGTTATTGTTAATCTGAATATCTTCAATAAAAAACAGCAATACTTCCGTATCTGTATCACTAGTAAACTGATATCCTTTTGATAATAAATCTTTTTTGATCAGGGCATAATTTTCAATGATGCCGTTGTGGATCATTGCAAGTGTACCGCTCGGGCTAATATGGGGATGGGCATTGCGGTCACTTGGTTCTCCGTGGGTAGCCCAGCGAGTATGACCGATGCCAATATGGCTATGTACATCTTTCCCGATAAGACTCTCTTCCAATTCGGCTACTTTCCCTTTTTTCTTATAGAGTTTAAGCCCATCATTTAAAAGCGCGACTCCGCTACTGTCATAACCTCTATACTCGAGTCTTTTCAAACCCTTTAAGACGATCGGGTAAGCTTCTCTTGGGCCAGTATAACCAACAATACCACACATATGATTTATTTAGAAATGCAAAAATAGGTTTCCTTTCATGAATATAAAAGCCCTAAATTACTGAGACTCAGTCGGTCAAAACTGCGTATAGGATCGATAAATTATAGGTGTACTCCATTTAGAAATAGATATGCCATAGAAAAATAGATGATTAAACCGGTTACATCTACTAAGGTGGCTACAAATGGGGTAGAGGAAGCTGCAGGGTCAAAGCCCATTTTTTTCATGAATAGGGGAAGCATAGATCCCATAAGTGTTCCCCATAAAACGATACCGATTAGAGAACAGCCAATCGTTAATCCGATTCGTAAAAAATGTACTCCAAAGGGATCTTCTGATAAAAAATGCCAGATCGTAATAACGCTGAACCCAATGATGAACAATGAAGTGCCGAGCAATAACCCGGATAATATTTCTCTTTTCATAATTCGCCACCAGTCGGCAATGGTTATTTCTCCCAATGCCATTGCCTGAATAATTAGTGTACTGGCTTGAGATCCGCTATTCCCACCACTTGAAATTATTAGCGGGATAAAAGTGGCAAGGATCATCCATTTTTTCAGTGCATCTTCATAACTCTGCATGGCACTAATGGTAATCAGTTCGCCAAAAAAAAGAATAATCAGCCATACCACCCGCTTCTGAAATAATTTCAATATGGGGGTTTCAATGTAAGGTTCATCTAATGCCTCGGTACCCCCCATTTTTTGCATATCCTCACTAAATTCTTCATTGGCTACCCAAAGCACGTCATCAATGGTAACAATACCCAATAACTTATTGGATTTACTTACAACAGGAAGGGCATCCCGATTATTCATTTTGAATGCCTCATTAGCTGTTTCCTGATCATCTTCCGGATGAAGTGCAATGAATCGTTCATCCATCAGCTCAGAAACTTTTATACGGGGGTCACTTAAGATGAAGTCCCGAATCTTAATATCATCAATCAATTCTCCTTTATCATTGATGACATAAATAACACTGATTGTCTCGCTGTCTTTGCCGTATTTCCGTATGGTAGCAAAAACTTCTTCAACGGTATTGTTGGGATATACATATACATAGTCTGGCGTCATCAGACGACCGATGCTGTTCTCTGGATATCCTAAAAGAGAAAGCGTTACTTTTCTTTCGTCGGGGTTTAATAACTTGATGAGCTCACGAACGGCATTGCTTGGGAGCTCTTCTAAAAAGTCGGTGCGGTCATCAGCCGGTAATTCATTCAGCAATTCGGCTGTTTTATAGGGAGGGAGTTTTTTGATGATATCTTTCTGTGTGCCAATATCAAGGATTTTAAATACACTAATGGCACGATGATTACTAAGGGAAGAAATAATTACAGCCTCTTCCTCATGAAACTCTTCAATCAGTTCTGCAACGTCACTAATATTTTGGTCGTCCAGAAACTCCTGCATATTCTTTCTGTCGCCACTCTGAAGTATCGGGGTGAACCGTTCAGCAATAGATATATTATTAGCTGTCTCCATTTTTTTAAATACGACTGCAAGTTATCATTTAGATTTGACATAAATTTTCATATTTCAGGTTTTCATGACAAGACATAATGATTTATATATTTCTTCATCTCCCTCGAAAGGGAAAGGCGTATTTACTTCAACGCGGATCCCTGCTGAAACAATTATTGAAACAGCCCCTGTTATTGTAATGGAGGCAAAAGATAGAGCTTTACTGGATCAGACACTTTTGCATGATTATATTTTTGAATGGGGGGAAGACAGATCAAAATGTGCTATGGCCTTAGGGTGGATTCCAATGTTTAATCACGCTGCACCGGCAAATTGCGAATACTTTATGGATTTTGAAGAGGATATTATGTTTGTAAAAACAGTAAGAGATATTGCTGCCGGCGAGGAATTATT